>NZ_NPJC01000065.1:0-39382 GCF_002251405.1 Prevotella sp. P4-98
CTATTTTTTTGCTTTACGGAAACTGTTATCTGTTATCTGTTATTTGTTATTTTCGTCATAAAGTAAATAGTTTTCATCGCTCACCAGTATAGATTTAATCCAAAATAGAGAAATCAAGCGCTATTCTTCCCATTTCCTTTTTGTGGTCTCGAAATTATTTACTACTTTTGTCGCTAAAATAAAAAGCCCACAAAAAAATCCTGATCATGACCACATACAGATTCGCGATTACCGGACTACGTCACCATGACTTTGCCAACAGACTCGATGAACTCTCGACAAGGCTATAGGGAAGCGTATGTCTTATAAAGATTCATTCTTTGAGTGTCATAATTAGGCAAATATATTAACAACATATTTTCATTTTCTTATATTGTGCATAGACAAAATAATCGTACATTTCCGACACCATAAGAGCAAAACCAATGTCAATCGCAAGCGTTACAGTTTGACAGTTGACAGTTTCCAAAAACGATTTTTTTGTGTTTCAAGCGTTACAGTTGACAGTTTTTGAAAGCAAAAATATCGCATGGTTTTTACTTTTGTCCTTACAGGACGTGGTTAGATATGCTGTATGATGTCCTCAGGGCGTTGCCCTGGGCTATGGAAGCCATTGGGCTTTCAGCCCGCCGTTGATTGTATGGAATTCCATGTGTTCCGTGGATTCGTAATTCCGTGTTGTAATACGTAACTTTGCACCACCAAAATTTCGTAAGGTTGTGCCACGTGTCCTCTGTGTGCTCCGTGGATCCGCTTTGCTTGTCGTGTTACCAGACCGCCACTACTTATTTGGCTACTAACGCCCCGAATGGGGCAATATTTTCATAGCCCAGGGTAACGCCTTGGGTATGTACAATTATTTTACAGAACGTCCTGTAAGGACAAAAGTAAAACCCGTGAAATTGTACGCACAGGACAACGCCATTCATTCCCAAGCGTTACAAATAACAAATAACAGATAACAGTTAACAGTTTCCGAAAACAATTTCTGCGTTACAAGCGTGACAATATAACAGTATAACAGTTTTTGAAAAGCAAAAAAAAGGAAGTACAAGGGAACTGAGTGGAACAGAACTGTCCCTGTTTCCCGTCCCTGTTTTATTTATCTGATTTTCAGTGTTTGCTCGGTTAATAAATGTTATAAAAATGGCTTTGCCTTACCAAAACGATTACCCTATTCGGAATTTATTGTAAATTTGCAGTAAAATCGGAATAGAGGATTATGGCAACGTATGTAAATAGACAGATTTATCTGCAAAAGCTGATTCATCGGCGAGACAATGGTGAGGTAAAAATCATTACGGGTACTCGTCGATGTGGAAAGTCGTGGCTTCTGAAAAAGGTTTATCATGACTATTTGGTGAGTCAAGGTGTACCTAAGGAAAATATCATCATGGTGTCTTTTGATGTGGATGAGGATATTACTGGGGAGGATTTGACCAATCCAATGGTTCTGAAACGCTATCTCTATTCCAAGATAATAGATGAAGATGCCAGCTATTATGTATTTCTTGCCGTAGGCAACTAAAAAAATCCACGGACCACACGGAGAACACAGAGAAAGATTTTCGTAGGATGATAAAGACCACTCTCTCAGACTTCAAACTTCAGACTTCAGACTTCAGACTTCAAACTTCAGACTTCAGACTTCAGACTTCTAACTTCAGACTACATTTTTGCGTTACAATCCTTACAGCTTACAGTATTACAGTTTTTGAAAACGATTTTTTGCGTTACAGTTACAGTATTACAGTTTTGAAAAGCTAAATCGCACATAACAACAGTGGCTTTTGTGGATTTAATCGTTGGCAAGTGAAACAGGGACTGTTCCCCTGTTTTCATTGATAGAATTCTTCTATTTTACTCATATTTTACTCATATTTTGCTTCTTTTATTGTTCTATATTATATGCCTCATACTCCTCACGAGAGATTGGAGTCTCTGGGTCAACAATCAACACTTCATCATAGGTCAAGCCATAGAGGTGATAGACGAGGAAGTCGATTTGATTCTCCAATGAAGTGGTGTCGGCAGAAACATCAATCTGTTTCTTGACAGTTATATTTTTTGCTAAGTCTGCAATTTCCTGTTGATTTTCTGATTCTATCATAGGCAACTGCTCTATAGTTGATTTATTTATTGCTAAATATCCACCAGCTAGATGCTTATCTTTGAACTTTGTACAAAGATAATAAGTCGTATACTTAGAATTCAATATACCAAGAACATAAAATGGCAAAAATGTAGAAAAATCTGTTATAGCATATACTCCCACTCCTAAAGCCAAAGGAGTTCCAACATAAGTAGCCTCAATACGTTTTGTCATACCCGCTATTACTATTTTGGGATTTTGCCACATATTCCATTTGCTTAGTGCTATTTCCGTGTTATAAGTTATATAAGCAAAATGGTATTTTTCACCCATATATTTCACTCTACAATTAGAATAGCAATATCTATCCACATTTCCACTTACTGTAAATGGTATCGTATTAGGCATTTCACCATCAACTACATACTTCTTTATAATTTGCGCTTGGAATCCTGTTGCCCCAGAACAAACTTTCAAACCACAATCCTTTATTGTAAGAGAAGTCTGAATTTCATCATATTCCACATATTGCCGTTTTAGCAAATCAGAATAATCCTCCAACAAATACTGTGAGTATTTTTCATCTCCATGTTTATGTCCTAAAATTATAATTGGATAGACCCCAGCATTTTTGAAAACATTAAATATTGAGACATCAACACTATTCTTCCATCCCATTTGGTGCATTGCAATTCGTGTCTTTTGAGCATAATCTGCTATCAACAATTTATTTGGAATAATGAAAGAATAAACTTTCGTTGTAATTTTTAATGCCAACAAAAGAAATAAAATATACATATCATAGGCACCAACAACTTCTGGATATTGCTTTTTATATATTTCTTTTTCATCTTTAGTCCTTGACATGTTTACTGCACTAATATAAGGTGGATTACCAATCACAATATCAAATCCGCCCTGCTCGAATACATCCGCAAAATATGTATGCCAAAGGAAGAACTGGTCGTTTGGAATCTCCAGCTTATCTACGGCATCCTGCACCTCATGATTTCCCTCGGCACAAACCTTGATGTAATCTTTTACATACTTATCAATCTCCTTGCGACGCTGGGCACGCAAGGTATGGTCGGTGATGCTAAAATATGATTTCACTAAGTCTTGAATGGTCTTCTGAACATCGGTTTCCTCGAAGCCAAACGACAAGACACCACGAGTTTTCTTGGTATCTTTGCCTGTCTTCACTTTCTTGGAAGTCATGTTCAAATCCACTCCCATGAAGCTCTCCAGCAACGAGTTGCCCTGCATGATCTTGAAGTCGAGGTTTGGCAATGGCATAGGTTCCTTCTCATCAATAATCAGCGCAAGCCAGAAGCGGAGGCGGGCGATATCTACCGCTCCCTTCTCTATATCAACACCATAAATGTTGTTCTGAATGATGTGACGCTTGATGTCGGCGGCATTATCATCATCCCATTCCTCTATTGCCTTGCGACAACTGTAGAGTTCTCGGAGCAAACCCATAGGGAAGGCTCCCGAACCGATGGCTGGGTCGCAAATTTTCACATCCTTCAGTTTTTGGTCGATGGACATGGCGAGGTTGGAAGATGCTCCGCCCAGCTTCTCCACATCATTATTTTTCACAAAGTTGGCAATACCTTTCTTGGTTTCTTCGTCCTCAATATCCGTCTGAAGATAAGCAATCAAAGACTCCTGACACATATAGCGCACGATTTCCTTTGGCGTATAAAAGGCACCCTTATCCTTGTTGTCCTCCAAGAGGTTCTCGAATATCTTGCCCAGCATCTCTGGGTCAACGCCCACCTCGGCATCGTTCGGGTCGTTCTCGTCTATCGTAAAATTGTAGCTGTCGAAGAAATCGAAAAGCGACTTGAACATCTCGGCAGGGAAGCGAGAATCCACCTCGTCTATCTGCTCCTGTTGGAAAAGTCCACCATTCAAGTATGGGATAGCCTCAGCATGAGGAATATACTTCACTCCCACCCCATTCACCAGTGGCGCAGTGGATCGGTCCTCTGGCTTGGTATTGAGCAAGCCAAAGAACATCGGTTCGAGCACCTTGTCCAAGAAGTTTTCTTTCACGGCATCGTCCGCCCCGTAGAAAAGGTCGTGCATGTAGTGCAGGTTTCCACCCAGCCATCCCTTACTCTGCAAGAAGTAAAGGAACACGATACGACCCATCATCTTCTTGATGTAGTCGCGCACCTTTTTCTCGTCCTCGCCAAAGGATGTAAAGAACTGGGCATCAGGCTCTCCAACCTTCTGCTCCACCCACTTATTGCCCTTCTTGACATATACCTTACCCGTCAAGAACTTCACGAACTCGGCATATTGCTTACGATACTCATCGAAGAAATCATCGGAAAGAGCCTCAACGGAGAAGGCGTTCTTGATCTCCAGATATTCATCTGCCCTCTTCTGCAAATCGAAGAATCGAGAAACAGGAGTTTTGTAATAAGCCTTCTCGTCACCAAAAACATAGGTAAACCGCTTGGCATTGGTAGCCTCAGCATCACCATTCAAATCACAAATCAATGACAAGCGCCAGTTAATACCATCATCAAATACCGCCAAGGCAACATCGAAGCCATACCCAAGATAAGGGCGAATGAGATTGCGAAGCCCCACCTTGCGACGAAGCACCGATCCATCTTTCATATCGTAATAGAAGAATCCCATTTTATAACCATCCTTGGTGGTCGTACTGCCCAAGAAATACCCTTTTCGCTCCTCGGCATCCTCATCCAAAGTCTCCGGCTGAATGCGCACCTTGTCGGCACGAAAGAATTCCGTCATCATCGTCTGCCACTTCGACAGATTGAACTTCGACTGAAAGAGTCGCTGCAAATTATCTTTTGTATAAGCCATCATTGTCTTTGTTTTCTTCTGATTTCACACCTTAATAAATTACACGAAATGATATATAAACTATACGAAAGTCTCCGACACCACGATTTGAGGTTCCAGAATTTCCTCGTTTTCCTCTTCGTCGGTATCCAGCGGAATGTTGTATCGCTCATATAGCTCATCCACCTTGGCGATGGTCTGCGCTATGATTTCATCAGAAGAAGACTTTTGCTTCTTGATAAAGCGATAGAAGCCATTGATGCCAGAGTTAAGACCCGTGAACACACCCAGCTCAACAATCTTCTCCAACTTGGCTATCTGCCCCAGACTCTTCTCTACATCAGAAGAAGACACCGAGTTCAGCGAACGATTGAGTGTTCTGAGTGCACTCAGCACGTCATTGGTCGCCTTCTCCTTCTTGCGGTTCGCCATGCTATCCGCATCCACCACCTTGTTTGCCACCTTTTGATAAGATTGCAAGGCTTGCTTCACCTGTTCGTAATGGAAATCCATCACCTTCATGAAGTCGCCAGGACTCTCGTCGAAGCCTGCCTTCAGGATGTCCATCGCATCCAAGAATGGGATAGACAAGACCTCACCTGTTGCCTTCACCCAATAATACTCCACCTTCTTGGGGGAAGAGAGATAAACAATAGTGGAATGCTGCAAGTCCTTTTCCGAAAACTTTACCTCATGCGGCATCGCCAAGACATCGGCTATTTCTCTCACCGTACGGCTCTTCATCGGCAAAGCCTTGATTCGGTTGTAGAGTTTGCGGTTGGTCTGGTAGAGCGCTCGTGCCTCTTCCAATAGTCTGAGATTTCTATCCACCGCATCCTGTATATCGGGATTGAACATCTGAAAATCCTTCACGATTTCCTCACGAGAGTATATCTGGGCATCCTCGCCAAAGGCGGAATGGAAGCCCTGCAATTTGATGAGGGCGTTGCTGTAAAGATGTATTTCCTTGTTGCCCTGCGCCGATGGATAAAACATATAGTTGTAAATGCAATCTGCCACCGAACCGATACGGTTCACACGACCGATGCGCTGCATCAATCTGGTGGCGTTCCATGGGGAATCGTAATTGATGATGACGTTGGCACGATGCAGGTTGACACCCTCGGCAAGAACATCGGAAGTTATCACGATGTTATATTCGTCGCTTTGTTCGGAATAGTTGGCATCGAAGCATCTGCGGATGGTATCTTGTCGGGTGTTGCGATTGCTGGCGCAAACGTCCAGGATATCTGAGCGTTGCAAGCGTTTCTTCAACTGATCGGTGAGATAGTTCACTGTATCCACGCTCTCCGAGAAGATGACCAGCTTACCTGTCGGGTTCATCTTCTTGCCGAAAAGCTCATGCTGTAACTTGTTGATGAAAAGTTCTAACTTCGGGTCTTCGCCCACGGCATCCCACTTATGGCAAAGCGACCGCAATTTCTCGGCATCCTCATGAAGCATCTGTAAGAACCGGTCGTTGAAATCCTCAGTTTTGAACACCGTATCTTCCTCCTTCAATCCCTTCTCCACGGCATACTCAATAATGCGGTCCAACTCCCAGCCCTTGGCTTGCTTGTCCTTTACATCTATGGCGGGGGCGATAATCACCTTGTTCTGCTCAAACATCTTGATCATATCCTCGGTGATGCGCAGGAAGGTATGGAGTGAACGACGGAAGGCATAAAAGCTGCTCTCCAGTCGCTTGACCATGTGTACTCGGTAGATGCCCGTCAGCATCGTGGCAATATGGAGGGCAGTAGGATATTTCTTCCTTGCCGAGCCCTGCAAGAATTCCACGGCCCGATAACGGGCATAGTGCAAGCCCTTGCCTTCGGGATTGCTATCGACATTCGGGGTATCGGTCAGAATCTCCATCGTACTATAGAAGAGGTCGTTCAAACCACCATTAAGTTCATACTCCAGTTCCTTGGGAGGCAGAATGTCCGGGAAGACAATGTGCTGGGCGTCCAAGTCTTTCTTATAGGCTGGCACATTCTTGATATTGTTTCGAGTACGGCGAACGGTCACCTTGTCAATCACTTCCGTCCTAATCTGCTCATACAGGTCGTCGGTTCGCTTGGCAAACTCAGCATTTCGTCTACCCTCATTATCTGCCTTTCGTTCACGCATCAGTTTGTCGTATTCCTCTATCCAAGGCGAGAAAGCCACAGGCAAGTTCTGAATGCCTTCGATAGTAGAATAACGTGCGTTTTGGAAGAGCAGGAGAAGATTCAAGAGGTCGGTAGGACGGTTGTTGAGCGGTGTTGCCGAAAGCAGCATTACCTTTTTCTGGTGTCCCTTCACCAATCCCTTATTTACACGGGGAGTCTTGCAGATGAGTTGCAGATCATCGTACCTACCAGCGGTTGCCCCACGGAAATTGTGCGCCTCATCCACGATGACGAGGTCGTACTCTCCTTTCTCACGGAAGTTGCCCTCGCCGGCAATAATCTTGTTCAAACTGCCATTGCTCACAAACTGGGCGTAACGTTTGATGCCGAAGCGCTTGAAGGTTTCCGTCCAGTTCTTCTCCAAGGCAGGCGGATAGACCACCAAGACATTGGTGTATCTGCCATTTGCCTCGATGAATCGCTTGGCTATCATCGTGGCGACAATGGTCTTTCCCAAGCCCACCACATCGGCGAGGAAGAATCCATTGTGCTGCATCAGCATCTGATAACCTTGTATTACGGCATCGTGCTGATAGCGGATGTCCCTCACACCTTCGGGCATCTCCATCGTAAAATCGTCCTCCACTTGCGAGCCAAAGGTGTCAATCAATACCTTCATATAGATTTCGTATGGCGTAGGCAATGCACCGAGATGAGTCTTCGCCTTCATCTGCTCAATGTCTTTCATATCCAAAGGCACTGCATCCTGCCAAAGTTGTTCAAACTCATGCTTGCAGTAATCCACGTCGTCGTAATCCTTCATCGCCACGTTCAGTTCGTAGCGATTGGTGTTCGTAGTTCCCATGCCCGAATCCGAGAGATTGGACGAGCCCATGATAACCCAACCATCGGAGTTAGGATTATGGTCTTCGGGCAAGAGAAGGTAAAACTTGGCATGGAGGTTCTTGCTGCGATGGATTCGAATCTCCAGTTTCTTGTCGATGATGTCTTGGCAGAACTGGAGGATGCCTCGTTCGGTCTGCTCGTCGTAGCCAGCATTGTGCACCTCCTCCACGAAATCATGGGAATAAGCCTTGCGAATCTCCTCCTCGTCTATCTTTCCGAAAAAGAGTTTTGACTGCTTTCGAAATATATTGTCGATATTGATGCCCACCAATATCTGTATCTTCTTGACCTGGGTGAATTCCTCCCGAAGCTTGAAATAGCCAGAGCTTCTGAAATAGCCCACCACTGCCTGAAAGGTATGAAAATCGAGCATATTGTGGGCTATTCCCTTGAACTTCTCGAACAGGGAATTATCGGGTGTATTATTAAAAAACTTAGTGCTCATATCGCTGCATCTCCTTAGGTTATTGGCACTTCCGCCATTCCCCCAAGCAGAAACATCTTGTTAGTTTATAGGTTACTATCAAAAGAAAGGCGCAGGGAATCTATTACTTACATTACCCTTGCCCTTCGAGGATTCGCTGTCCTATGGTGTCAAGAATAAGAAGCAACAGATGCCTACGC
This sequence comes from Prevotella sp. P4-98, assembly GCF_002251405.1. Classification (NCBI taxonomy): domain Bacteria; kingdom Pseudomonadati; phylum Bacteroidota; class Bacteroidia; order Bacteroidales; family Prevotellaceae; genus Prevotella; species Prevotella sp. P4-98. The sequence continues at coordinate 8,563 of NZ_NPJC01000065.1, forward strand.
CTAACAGGTATATATATGATAGCAGAGAGCGTACCCCTCCTGACGAAGGGGCACACCTATGCCATGTGTATATACACAGTGGGTAGACGCCCACTGCTGTCTCCCTCTGAACACCATATTAAATTTTGCGAATTTCGAAGAGTCAGAAGAAAACGTAGAGAACGTCTTTCTTAATTATGATAGGCCAAGCCATGGACTTTAGTTTCCCAACCAGCATCACCATGCCAGCCATCCACAGCAAGACGATTGCAAAAGTAATAAAAAAGACTGAAACCAGCAAGCTTTCAAGAAATTATTATTTCCTGACACCATAGGGACTGTTGGTCCGTGTCATCAATTTCAAGCGTTACAGTTGACAGTTGACAGTTTCCATAAATCATTTTTGCGTTACAGTTACAGTATTGCAGTTTTTGAAAGCAAAAGTCAGGGTGCACGGATTTTTTATTGCCACGTAAATCTGTTAAAATCGTGATTCTTTCCACGAATTATCGAGATATTTTCGTAACTTTGCCATGATCTATTTGAACAATAACACATATTCTAAAAAACGTGACACCATGATAACGGAAGAACGACTAAAGGGTGCGTATAGTGAAGGAGAGGCATTGGCCATATATAATGAGGTGAAACAATCGGGAGACCTCATAGGCTTTTGTCGCACCTATATGAATCACGAAGACTATCAAGTGGCTCGCAATGCACTTTGGGGACTGACCAAGGCCAGCAAAGCGGAGCACACACAGCTGCAACCACTACTCCACCCGCTCATAGATTTAGCAATGCAGACCGACAACGCTTCTGTCCGTCGCCTGTCGCTCCATCATATTGAGCGCTTGAAGCTGAAAGAGGATGATCTTCGCACCGACTTCCTTGACTTCTGCTTAGCCCACATGGTCAATCCTGATGAGTTTCCCGGTATTCAATCTCTCTGCATGAAAATTGCCTATCGGATGTGTAAGTTCTATCCAGAACTGATGGGAGAGTTTATGCGCACCATAGAGAGCATGGACATGACTTTCTACAAGCCAGCGGTGAAATGTGTCAGAAGCAGGATTTTAGGCAGTAAGCGTTAGACTACGAATAGCGTTGTCATCAATCCAATAGGTTATGAGATTAAAAAGAAATAATGGATAAGTAAAACGAGAAAACAATGCTCAAGATTGTAATGATTATGCTATGCGGAATAGGTACGGGTTACCTGCTCCGCAACCAGAAAATGAGTTTTATCGGCCGTATCATCACGGCACTTATTTGGGTACTCCTATTCCTCCTCGGCATCGAAGTAGGATCGAATCCAAGTATCGTCAATGGTCTCCAGACGCTGGGTCTCGAAGCCATCGTATTAACGCTGGGCGGCAGTATCGGCAGTGCAATCTTTGCTTGGGCATTATGGAGATATGTAACAGCCAAACAGAAAGGCAAAACATCGGTTGAACAGGAAGGAGGCAAGGCATGAAAGGCAGTCTGATTATCGTAGGCTTCTTTGTCCTCGGCATCATCGTGGGATTGTGTGACGTGATTCCCGACAGCTTTGTAAATAGCGACGTCAGCTATTATGCCCTTTGCTGCCTGATGTTCTGCGTAGGCATCAGCATCGGTTGCGACACTTCTGTACTGAAGAGTTTCAAAGAGGTCAATCCTCGTTTGATGATGCTTCCCATCATGACCATTCTGGGCACGTTGGCAGGATGCGCTGCAGTATCTGTCCTATTGGGGCATCGTCAACTTACCGACTGTCTGGCGATAGGTTCTGGATTCGGCTACTACTCTCTGTCGAGCATCTTCATCACCCAATACCGTGGGGCAGAACTTGGTACCATCGCTTTGCTTGCCAACATCAGCAGAGAGATTCTCACCCTGTTGTGTGCCCCACTGTTGGCGAAGTATTTTGGAAGATTGGCACCTATCAGCGTAGGTGGTGCCACCACGATGGACACTACCCTCCCCATCATTACCCGTTATTCGGGTGAGAGTTTCATCATCGTGTCCATCTTCCATGGCTTCTGTGTAGATTTCTCCGTGCCATTCTTGGTTACATTCTTCTGTTCGTTCTAACTTCATAGAAATTGACAGTATGTCTGAGCTTGGGCAGTTTGCTCTCGGAATAGGACATTTGTCTCGGAACGAACAATATTAAACCAAGATTCTTCTTATTACTTAGAGCCAGGCATGTTAATTGTATAATTCTGGGTCGCCCTGCGAACGGTCAACAAATTCCTCGTCGTATTCCTCGCCTGGTATCAGGTCATCGAAATCAGGGTCGTCGTAAGGGTCTCGGTCATCGTCATCTGTTCCAATGATAATTCCTCCTTTTCCCTTTTTGGTGCTGACAGATTTTCTTATGCTGTCATTATGTAGCCTAATAGAGTCAAGCCCCCGCTGGATTGCCTCTCGGCGCTTATTATCCCAACGGCGAAATTCTTCTTTTTGTTTTCGCTCTTGCAGGGCATAGTAGGCTGTGCAACCAAATAGGCAGCCCATAACAAGGACGGTTACCCATAAGCCTCTCCAAAACTCTTTGCTTAGTTTTTTCATTGTGTTCCTACTTAATGGCGATGATACTTTTTCAGAGTTCCCTGTATGAGGATATTGGCCTGCTCCTCGGCAGCCTCATTAGGCTTGAACTCTGACATGTGAATAGAATTGTTCTGTCGCTTTATATATTCCCATACATCGGGATATTCCTTGAACTTATATTCGCTTTCGCGTCGGAATACTGGACTCATAATCACTTGTTATTTGGCGCAAATTTACAAAAAGTTTCTGGAATAACTTTCGCAAGTGAACAAAAATCAGCTTGCGAAAGTTGTAATAGGTATTCTCTTATTTTAGCCTACCAGTTCAGCACCCACCTTGCATCAGCGTATTTTCCTATCAGCTCAGCATCCTTGATGGCATCAAGCTGGCGAACATACTGGTGTCTCCGGCTGACATCTATAGCCTTACCATCCTTGTCATGGCTGTTGAATTCCAACAGGGTGACCGTAGGTTCAGCCACAGGTTCAAAGCCTATGGCAGGCACACCGTCCAACGTGCAGTTGAGCAACACACATTCAGAATGAGGATAGGGCTTTCCATGGTTGTGTGGCAGACGAGCGATCACAGCATTCTCCCCCAATCCCTTAAAGGTACAGTCGTTGAAGATGTTACCATGGTTTTCGGCCGTATTTCTTATCCACATGAAGGGGCCATGAGTGGAAATGGTACAATGATTGAAGTATGACGGACCTCTGCCTAAGACCGTATCTCCTCCTCCATCTATGATGCAGTTGAGCCAGTAGGCCGATCCGTTCGCTTGAAGAGCATCCCCGTCGCCAATAATATGTACGTTCTCAGAAAAGTTTCTCTCACCATTGAGCAGGAACCCCTCAGCCTGTCCCTTACAATCGGTCTTGAAGGTGATGTTCTTGAAAATCATATCAGCGCAATTGTCAGCAGCTACCGCAGCACGACGTGAGGGGAATGTACCCTTCACCTCGTTGGTTTTGATGTCAACAGGATGAGGATTGAAAACCTCGTTATTGGGATAATGCACCACAACCTCATCCATAGATTCACCTTGAATGGTCACAAACCGCTTATTACGGAAATACACCAGTTCTTCATAGTCGCCATTCTTCACAAAAACAGTTTTCCTACTCGCTTCCGAGGGCAACGAGTCTGGCATCCAATCCATGGCACCCTGCAGAGTGGAGAAATCTCCGCTTCCATCAGCAGCCACCACCACCTGAGATTTATCTGTTGAAGGAGCCTTTGCCTTGGTAGTAAACTTCCATGATTTCTTGCCATTCCATCCCTCGATGACTCCCTTGCCTATCTTAATTTCATACTCATGTCCGTAATCCAACATATTGTTGTGTAGATAAACAGTAGCCTTATTACCATGACAGATAACAGGATAGAAGTGGAAGGCATCAGAGAATCCGCCGATAATCGTCTTCTGATACTTGCGCTTATCTTCTTTGGCAGCACCCGATGGAGTGCCCGGACGTGTGTTACGATTGGTAATATGCTCCGACTTATAAATATAAGGTACAGGAGTATATGTTGCATGAGGATTAACAGGCTGTCCTTCTGTTGGCCCTGCCGGAAGGGACATGTCGATTTTATCGACCACCTTGTTAGTGGTTTTGTCAAACACCGTGACAATCCCCTTTGTGCCCGCCTTTACCGGTTGGTCAAACTCAATAATGAGATGTGTGTCGATGTTGATGTTGTGAGCATTCTCCTTAGGATAAAAACCTACTGGAGACTGTGCCAGCAGTTTCATACATACGATGAAAGCTGCCATTGTAATAAAGATTCGTTTCGTAGTCATTGTTTTTAAGTTGTTTGGAGTTGCAATATTACAAAAAAATATTGAGAAATCCTATATTTTTAAAGGAATTATTATTGGATAGCAATAAAACACATTTTTATACCACAAATATGTTACTGAACTTTCGCATGTGGGGAAGTTAAGGGAAGTTAGGGAAGTTAGAGAGAAGTTAAGGGACAAATGTCCTACGTCTTACGACAAAAGGCTATTGTCTCTTAACTTCCCGAACGACCGTAGGGAGTGATTTCTTATGCTTTGATGTTGCACAATTCATAATAATTACTTATCTTTGCAAAGCAGAAAACAAGTTCCAGCCTGACGGAACATGCAAACGAACTTGATATACTTAATAGACAACAGACCCAAGATATGATGAAACCTAAGCACCTACTCTCCTGGATAGCCTTGCTGACCGCAATGGATATGAGCGGATCCCCCATGGATCAGGATGAACCTGCGTATAAAATCGTGAATCAGGATTCTATTTGCCAAATCTTTGTTTATTCTCCTGCAGCAAATCAAGGCTTACACCTGGCTTATCTCACCGATGATGACCGGTGGATAGACGTCGGACAGCATGCCGGCGATACGTATATCGCTTCGGAACTGAATCTGCCAGCAGCCTTGAAACGCTACGTCGGTACAAGCGTGGTGAAGGATTCAAAGACGGGCAAGACATGGCTCAAGGTGGTGAATGCATTACCTCGTGTGCTCAAACTCAATCTGAATGGTCTTGGCAACAAAACTGTAGAAATACAACCTCGCTCTTCGCAGGTCATCGAACTATAGGCGCCATTCTGCTGCAACAGAAATAGTCTGATCAAGCAAGTCATGACATGAGAAAGTGGTTATTTTCCCCACTTATTGAAATGCTGCCAAGTGAATTCAAACTTTTGATGTCAAGATGACGAAAGGAAAATCCCGAACACATCCCGACACGATCGGAAATAAAAACAAACGAAGATGATGACAGAAATGACAATAACAATAATCATAGGACTGCTGATTCCGCTATTAGGAACAATGGTCGGTTCGGCATTCGTATTCTTTATGAAAGACGAAATGTCTGAACGACTGCAAAAGTCGCTGTTGGGCTTTGCCTCTGGCGTAATGGTAGCTGCTTCCGTATGGTCTTTACTCATCCCAGCTATGGATATGGAGGCAGGCTGTGGCAAATGGTCGGTAGTGCCTGCTGCCGTGGGATTTCTAATGGGTATCGGTTTCTTGCTACTTATCGACGAACTGACGCCACACCAACACCTCGGTACCGACAAGCCTGAGGGTATCAAGTCACACTTGTCAAAGACAATCATGCTTGCCCTTGCCGTAACCATCCATAACCTGCCTGAAGGAATGGCTGTGGGTGTGGTGTTTGCAGGTGCAGAAAACAGTTCCGCCCATATTTCCTTAGCTGGCGCTGTTTCCATGGCAATAGGTATTGCCATTCAAAACATCCCTGAAGGCGCCATCATCTCTATGCCTATGCGAGCGGCAGGCAACAGCCGATGGAAGTCGTTTATGTTAGGTTCGCTTAGTGGAGTGGTCGAGCCGGTTGGAGCCGTTGCCGTTCTGTTGCTTGCCTCACTCATCATGCCTGCCCTACCCTATATGCTTGCTTTTGCAGCAGGAGCCATGGTCTATGTGGTAGTGGAAGAACTGATTCCAGAGGCGTCCCACGGCGAGCATAGCAACCGCAGCACCATTGGCTTCGCCATCGGTTTCGTACTGATGATGGTGCTTGATGTTGTGATGGGATAGCAAAGCGAGAACATATCTCCACCATCCTCGACGAATACGGCTGTTTGCGAAACGTGTGGGGAAGTTAAGGGAAGTTAGGGAAGTTAGAGAGAAGTTAAGGGACAAATGTCCTACGTCTTACGGCAAAAGGCTATTGTCTCTTAACTTCCCGAACGACCGTAGGGAGTGATAACTTCCATTTTATGGCACCTTTTCTCGCCATGACAGAATTAAAGCGAGCTTTATTCTGCTCATTTGGCTTAACGAAAACGTTCCATTTTATGGCACATTTTCTCGCCATGGCAGACCTCGAACGAGCTCGGGTCTGCTCATCTGGCTTAACGAAAACGTTCTTTAACTTCAATCAATTCCATCAGTTGCGAAACTTGAATAAAATAACGGGAATACATGCCGCTGATCAGCATCCAATATTACAACTCGCCATGCGGTAAACTCGTCTTGGCATCCATGGCAGGCGAACTGTGCCTTTGCGACTGGAACGCGAATCCTTGTGCCGAGCGCAACCTGCGTCGGCTAACAGGGAGTGTGGATGCCTCTATCAAGACAGAAGCCACCTCGGTCTTGGAAGAGACCAAAAAGCAACTCGATGAATATTTTGCAGGCCGTCGCCAGACCTTCGACATCCCGTTGCGTCCCATAGGCACAGACTTTCAACATCGCGTATGGAGCGCATTACTCCGCATCCCCTACGGAGAAACAAGGAGTTACAAGGATATTGCGCAAACCGTCGGGCGTCCCCAAGCCGTCAGAGCCGTGGCAGGGGCTATTGGGGCAAACGGCATCAGCATCCTCATCCCCTGCCATCGCGTCATAGGCAGCAACCACTGCCTGACAGGATTTGCAGGAGGCCTGGAAGCAAAGCGCATGTTGTTGGAGATGGAGCACAGACGCCTGTCGGACGCACCTTCCCAAGATTTACCGAGATTCAGGCTTAGCGCTCAGAAAAACTGGTCATAGAAGGCTAAAAAAGCACGTGACTGTGTAGAACTTGAAAAAAATACATTATCTTTGCAGAAAGTTTGCACAGTTCTCTGTTGCGACAGAAGAAACAAACGAAAATATGGAAACAGAAAACAAATCATTTCAAGAAGTTAACGAGGGCTACACCATGCTTGAGGCTATCAACGAGGCTAAACGCTGCCTGCATTGCAAAGTGCCTCAATGCAAGAAAGGATGTCCTATAAGTCATGATATTCCTGACTGGATTCACGAGTTGTCGATGGGTAACCTCGGCAATGCCATGAACATCATCAACAACAAGAGTAATCTGCCTTCCGTTTGCGGTCGGGTCTGTCCTCACGAAAAGCAATGTGAAGGACACTGTGTGCTCAACAAGAGGGGCGAAGGCATTCGCGTGGGCAAACTGGAGAGGTTTATTGCCGACTTCGACGGCAATATGAGTCTTATCCGCGAGAACCTATTGCCAAAGACGAGAGGTAAGATAGCCGTTATCGGTTCTGGCCCTGCCGGACTGACCATTGCCGGCGACATGGCCCGACAGGGCTTCAATGTTGAAATTTTTGAGATGGAACCAGAACCGGGAGGGGTACTGATGTTTGGCATTCCTGAATATCGCCTGCCCAAGGAAATCGTACGCCGTGAGATTAAGAAGATAGAAGAGCTGGGGGTGGTGTTCCATTGCAACACCACCGTAGGCAAGGGTGATCTGACCATCGAGAAACTCTTTGAAATGGGCTATGATGCCATTTTCATGGGCACAGGAACGGGCGTGCCTAAGAAACTCCACATCCCAGGCAGCAATCTTAAGGGCGTGCGCCAGGCTATATGGTTTTTGCGGCGCGTCAGCCTCTACAACGAGGGCAACCTTAGCCGAGAGGAAGTGGTGGTGCATGAAGGCAACCGCGTATTTGTGATAGGTTGTGGAAATACTGCCATGGATGCTGCCAGAACGGCAGTACGCATAGGAGCGAGCCACGTGGAAGTGGTTTATCACCGTACCGTCAACGAGATGAGTGCACTCCGCTCGGAGTATGAGGATGCCGTGGCAGAAGGTGTAAAATTCAGTTGGCAATCGAGCATCGTGGAGATTCACGATGATAATGGAACGCTCAACGAGGTGGTTATCGAATCCAATGGCGAGCGCCGCACTGAGAAGGCCGATTTCGTCATCATGGCGGTTGGCTCTGCCCCTGCAAGTAGAATTGTATCTACCACGACGGGTATCGACGTAGATGAACGCGGCTACGTCCTGACTCGTGAAAAACCGTATGGCATGACTACCCGCAAAGGGGTGTTTGCCGGTGGCGACGTGGTAAACCGCCCTTCAACTGTTGTTCTCGCCATGCGCGATGCAAAACGTGTGGCTGAGGGCATGGCACAATATGTTGATGCTGTGAAACTCATAGAGGCTGTAAACGAAAAGGGCGAGATGAAGAAACCTGAAGTTTAGGATGCTTTTTCATCGTCAGCATAACGGTCATACTCCAAGAATCGCTGCTGTGGATTCTTGGAGTATTTTTTTTAGATCAGACTTTTTAATCACAGTCTTATACCATACTTCGCTATTCTCTCGCTGAGCATTCCCTTGGGCATGAATTCCATCAGAGCATCTGTAACGGTATTGAGCATTTGCTCGCGGATATAGTCTTCTTTGACATACAAAGAAACACGCCGTTGGGAGAGACAGTTGCCTTCTATCGGGCGCACATTCTTACGCTGCTGCTCGGTAAGAAGCGGCAGATGCATCTCTGGAATGATGGTGAATCCTCCATTCGCATCCACGATATGTACCAACGTGGTGATGCTGCCTGCTTCATAGATATGATTGCCCTTGTTTCGGGCCTTGCAGAAGGAGAAAGCGCTGTCACGCAAACATTGTGCATCCTTCATGATCCACATGTTCTCGTGTTCCAGATTTTCGGGTTTGAAAACCGGCAGTTTCCGCCAGCAACTTTCGGCAAGATAGACCATGAATTTCTCGGTATAGAGAGGTATTTCAAGGATTCCTTCACACCCATTGTCCGAAATAGCGATACCGGCATCCAGTTCGCCTCGTAAAAGCGATTCTACCATGAAATTCGCCTTCATTTCCTGAATCGACAATTCTACAGCGGGAAACAGTTCCCGATAGTGTTTGATGAATTGGGGCAGGATATACGGGGCTATGGTAGGGCCTACAGCAAGAGCAAATCTTCCCCCTATCGTCCCCTTGTCTTCGTTGATGATTTCTCCTATGCGTTCAACTTCCATGAGTGCTTTTTCTGCCTGTTGGATAATCTTTGCTCCGGCAGTTGTAGGAGCTACAGACTTGTTGGAACGTTGAAAGATGCGGATATCCAGTTCCTCTTCAAGTTTCTGAAGCATAGCACTTAGCGTAGGCTGCGACACATGACACGACTCAGCCGCCTTCGCAAAATTGCGAAAGCGGTTGACGGCTATGATATATCTAAGCTGTTGTATGTTCATCGTTCTGTCATATAAAGAGGTTTACATTGGCTTGGTCGGCTCGTTCCATATAACTGGCAACGCCTCCTATGGTGACATTGTCGAGCAATTCCTCACGGTTCACCCCCATGACGTCCATCGACATCTGACAGGCAATAAACTCCACACCGTTGTCGATGGCTTGCTGCCGAAGCGACTCCAGCGAATCGACACCTTTCTTTTCCATCAGATAGCGCATCATCTTGGCACCTATGCCCATCATGTTCATTTTCGACAGCGCCAACTTGGAGGAGTCGTTAGGCAGCATCCAACCAAACATCCGACCGAAGATGTCCTTCTTCACCCGAGGCTTATGGGCTTTTTTGATGGCGTTAAGTCCCCAAAAGGTAAAAAAGATACTCACCTTCTTTCCTGTAGCTGCTGCGCCATTGGCAAGTACAAACGTGGCGAGCGTTTTATCTAAGTCATCGCTAAACAGGATCAAGGTCTTGCCCATATCATGGGGATGCGGTCTGCTGGCTTCTATTGCACAGGGAGTGGTCTTTTCTATTATGGCTATATAGACACCGGATTCAGACCTCTTACCCAAAAATTTATTGCCTGTTGTACGACACCATGCCTCGGCATCACGTGGAAAGGCGGCGTCCGTGGCACGTACCTCCAACTGTTGACCGGCATTCAGCCCGTCCATCGCCTGCTTCATCTTCATGATGGGTCCCGGACATTGAATACCGCACGCGTCAACCTTGACAACGGAAGAACCGGCAGCGCACGATGAGTTCTCTGTTTGCCCTTCTGCTATTTCAGAGCTCATCTTGTCTGTTTCATCAAAGCCATCTGGCGTTTCGATTGTTGCTGTTGCTGCCTTATAGGTTTTCAGACCGCCTATCAGATTGCGAACAACCTTATAACCATTAGCCTTAAGGATATTGGAAGCCAGATAACCGCGTAATCCTACCCCACAGAACAACCATACAGGTCGGTCGTTAGGAATTTCAGAGAGTCTTTCTCTCATATCGTCCAAAGGAATATTGACGGCTCCGGAGATTGTTCCCAGCGCATACTCGTCTGGAGTACGCACGTCAACTAATGTCACCTTGGTGATGTCTGCCTCTTTCAACTCGCGCCAATAGAGCGGCGTCATTTTATCGGTCAGAATATTACCAGCTACATAGCCAGAAATGGCAACAGGATCTTTTGCCGACGAGAATGGCGGAGCGTAAGCATGCTCTAAGCGGGTGAGGTCTCTCACGGTCGCCCCATTCTTGATAGCCATTGCATATTCGTCGATGCGCTTATCCACGCCATCATACCCAACAATCTGAGCACCATAGAGTTTTCCATTTTCAGGAGAGAAGGTAATTTTGATATCCATCTGCAGACTGCCTGGATAATAACCGGCATGTGCACCATTATGAATGGTGGCAGAGAGATAGGGAATATCCATCTGTTTGAGTCGTTTGGCAGGAAGGCCGGTTAATGCGACGGTAAGATCGAATACTTTGGCGATGGCAGTTCCTATAGCCCCTTCATATTTCTCTTTATTACCCAAAACCATATTGTCTGCAACAATACGCGCCTGACGGTTGGCAGGTCCTGCAAGGAAGTTAAGCCATGGCTTACCGGTAATAGGATGTGGAAACTCTATGGCGTCACCCACGGCATAGATATTCTCGTCAGAAGTCTGAAGGTATTCATCTACCCAGATACCCCGCATTTCACCCAACCTCAATCCAGCAGCTTGAGCCAGACGTGTTTCTGCACGCACGCCGATGCTCAAGAGCACCATATCAGCCTTGAGGCGAATGCCAGACTTGAAATGTACCGTCAGTTCTTCACCCTCACGCGAGAATCCTTCAACGGCCTGTTTCAGATATAGTTTCACATTCTGTTGTTGTAAGTGATCATGTACCAGCGACGCCATGGAATAGTCAATAGGTGACATCACCTGATCAGCCATTTCCACTACCGCCACTTGGGCACCTGCATGGTTCAGGTTTTCCGCCATCTCCAGTCCGATAAATCCACCTCCTACAATAACAGCACGCTTCACTTGATGACTGTTCATATACGCCTTGATACGGTCGGTATCGTTGACATTTCTCAAAGTGAAGATGCCTTCACTGTCTATACCTTGCAAAGGTGGTACAACGGGCGACGCTCCAGGAGAGAGCAATAGTTTGTCGTATGTTTCGGTATAGTCTTTTCCATCCGCTGTATGTACGGTAACCTGCTTTGCAGCAGTATCAATAGCCGTTACCTCGCTCAGCGTACGTACGTCGATATTGAAACGTTTGCCGAACGCTTCGGGAGTCTGTACAAACAAACGGTCGCGCTCATCAATCACGCCTCCTATATAATAGGGCAGTCCACAGTTGGCATAGGAGATGTATGCCCCTTTGTCGAAAAGGATGATTTCTGCATCTTCCGTCATACGTCGGATGCGTGCTGCAGCAGTCGCGCCTCCTGCCACTCCTCCTACTATAATATATTTTTTCTTGTTTGCTGTCATCGTCAATAGTATTTTTTTATTGAAATTGTGCAATCACTCGTTTAAGTTCGCTTGATGGCATGGCTCCACTCTGCCGCCATTTCATCTCTCCTTCTTTGAAGATCATAAGCGTAGGAACCGACTGTATGCGCATCTGCATGGCAACGGCTTCATTCTTATCCACATCTACTTTGACGATGCGAATGCTGTCGCCTAATTCTTTCTTGAGCTGTTCCAATACGGGGTGCATCATTCTGCAAGGACCGCACCATGTTGCGTAAAAATCCACCAGAGTCAACTGACTACTTTGGATGATGTCTGAAAGTTTTTCCATATCGTTATTGTTTTTATTTGTTTTCGATTTGATGTTGCAAAGATAGGCAATCTTTTATAGATAAACAAACTTATATATCTATATTACGATAGATAATAACTATCAATAATCAAAAAAATCCATAAATATGATTGGTCGTTATGAATAATATATTTATCTTTGCAGGCGAATGGCGTTTGTATTACCATTGCCAAGAAATAACAATCTAAAAAAACATACCATTATGACTATCGGAGACAAAATACCGGAGGTGCTTGGTATAGACCAAGACGGACGTGAGATTAAGGCAAGTGACTATCGTGGCCGCAAAATTGTGCTTTACAGTTACCCCAAAGCCAATACCAGCGGATGTACCGCCGAAGCCTGTTCCTTGCAGTCGCACAAGGCGGAGCTGGCGGCAGCCGGTTACGAGATTATCGGCGTGAGCAAAGATAAACAAGCCTTGCAGAAAAAGTTTGCTGACACCCAAGGGTTACAGTTTCCACTTATTGCCGATACAGAGACCACCTTATTGCAGGAACTCGGTTGTTGGGGCGAGAAGGTTGCTTGTGGCAGAAAGACCATCGGCATTCTCCGCACCACTTACCTCGTAAATGAAGAAGGCGTTATCGAGAAAATCTTCACTCCTAAGGAAATCAAAACCAAAATCCATGCTGAGCAGATCTTGGACTACATCAACAAATAACAATTTGTATTCAAGTCCAACATAGTTAGGAAGAATAAAACCGAACACTCTCCATGGCTCGCATATTCATAGCAATACGTTTCGACGATGAGTTAAAAAAGACTCTTGTCGCCTTACAACAGACATTAAAGGCGAAAGGAGTTGCAGGAAACTATTGTTCGTATGGTAATCTCCACATGACGCTTGCATTCATAGGTGAAAGCGTTTTCGTTAAGCCAAAGGAGCAGAATAAAGCTTGCTTTGATTCTGCCAAAGAGAAATGCCAAAAGACAAAGTCCATGGATGTACTGCCTGAAATTCACAAAGCCGTGAGCGAAGTGGAGTTTGAACCTTTCACCATGACCTTAGGCAAACTTGGAACATTTTCTACAAAAAACGGGGTTATCTGGTGTGGGATAAAGGAGAGCGAACCAATCACAACTATTGCCAATAAGCTGCGCGAACGTCTCTCTGCAAATGGCATATCTTATAGTTCCCTGGCTTTTTCCCCACATATTTCCTTGGTTCAACATCCCACACAAATCATAACTGACATAGAGGTTCCCGAAGTCTCTATAAAGGTAGAAAGAATCTTCGTCATGAAATCCGAGCGTATCAATGGTGAACTCATATACTCGGAACTATGAGACGTCGAATCGTAAGTATTGCATAAGAAACTGTATCGGCTGCATGCGTTGTGTTTCCGTTTGTCTTGCCCATGCAAGAGGGATTGGCGAGCGTCTAAACCAATTGACTGCATTTCTTGCCCCGTTTTGTTGCGAAAGGAAGAAAAACGAATTGTTCATTTAATGACATTCAGCTTTCGTAAGATTTATATAAGGATTTTGTCGTCTTTTACCTTCGGGATGCGTTAATTCTACATCATCGATTTCTGTTTACAACCTTTTTTTCGTAACTTTGCAACTTTGTTGATAACAAACTGTATCAGCACACGACCGCAAACAGACCCGATATTCTGTTTTTGCAGCGTTTTTCACTATAACCACAAGAAAGAAATATGATTACTGTTGATGGATTGACCGTCGAATTTGGCGGAACCACCCTATTCAAAGACATCTCCTTCCAAATCAACGAGAAGGACCGTATTGCCCTGATGGGAAAAAATGGCGCAGGAAAGAGTACTCTGCTCAAAATTATTGCTGGGGTACGCACAGCAACAAGAGGTACCGTTTCGGCACCAAAAGACTGCGTCATTGCCTATCTACCACAGCATCTGATGACTGAAGACGGACGAACCGTGTTTGACGAAACCTGCCAGGCATTTGCTCATCTTCATGAGATTCAGGCGGAAATAGACCGCATCAATAACGAACTCACTACACGTACTGACTACGAGAGTGACGAATACATGCAACTCATCGAGAAGGTTTCGACACTATCAGAAAAGTTCTACGCCATAGATATGAGCCACTTTGAAGAGGATGTGGAGAAAACACTCCTCGGTCTTGGATTCGAGCGTTCTGACTTCAACCGCCCTACCAGCGAGTTCTCCGGAGGCTGGCGTATGCGCATCGAACTGGCAAAACTGTTGCTCAAATCACCAGACGTTCTTCTCCTTGACGAGCCTACCAACCACCTCGACATAGAATCTATCGGCTGGCTTGAGGACTTTATTTGCAATAGTTCTAAAGCGGTGATTGTCATCAGCCACGACCGCAAATTCGTGGACAACATCACCACCCGAACCATTGAGGTGACCATGGGACGCATCTATGACTACAAAGCTACTTACAGCCACTATCTGGAACTGCGTAAAGAGCGCCGCGAACAGCAAATGAAGAAATATGAGGAACAGCAGAAAATGATTGCCGAGACCAAAGACTTCATCGAACGTTTCAAAGGTACCTATTCCAAAACCTTCCAAGTGCAGAGTCGGGTAAAGATGCTTGAAAAACTGGAACTCATCGAAGTGGATGAAGAAGACACCAGCCATCTGCGCCTGAAATTCCCACCAAGTCCTCGAAGCGGCGCCTACCCTGTACAAATGAGCGATGTAGCCATGGCGTTCGACGACAAAAAGGTTTTCAGCGGAGTGAACCTTACCGTGGAACGTGGCGACAAGATTGCTTTCGTGGGGCGAAACGGAGAGGGTAAATCAACATTGGTGAAGTGCATCATGGGGCAACTGAAAAATGAAGGGAAACTTCAGCTCGGCCACAACGTACAGATTGGCTATTTCGCCCAAAACCAAGCATCGCTACTCGATGGTGAACTTACCGTTTTCCAGACTATTGACGATGTGGCTAAAGGTGAAATACGCAACAAGATACGAGACCTCCTCGGCGCCTTTATGTTTGGCGGAGAAGATTCTACCAAGAAAGTAAAAGTGCTCTCAGGTGGAGAACGCACACGTCTTGCCATCCTCAAACTCTTATTGGAACCCGTCAACCTGCTAATCCTCGACGAGCCCACCAACCACCTTGACCTCAAGACCAAAGATGTGCTCAAGCAAGCACTTCAAGACTTTGATGGCACACTCATCGTTGTCAGCCACGACCGCGACTTCCTTGATGGCCTTGTCAGCAAAGTCTATGAATTCGGTCATGGTCGCGTACGCGAACACTTATGTGGCATCTACGAGTTCCTTGAGTCCAAAAAGATGGAAAGTTTGCAGGAATTGGAAAAGAAACAATAGTGCATTATGCGAAAATAGTTTGCCAACGCAGCACATCACAATCAATATTGTCACTTTTTCTTTACATATCAATATGATTTCATATTACACCGTTCCTCATACATCTTAATATATATAAGCCCGTGGCATTTCCCAAGTAAGTCTGATGCAACTCCCACGTAAGTCCCAATAAACATACGGACGACATGGGGGACAGAGAGGAAACAGATAAGAGAAACAAAAAAACTCCCTGTCGATTTCCGACAAGGAGAATATCATATTGCAAAGCAATAATCATTTTTCAGGCAACGTCTTTACAAACCTCATTTCACGCAAAATGCGCCCCTGACGTTTTCGTAAATAAGGACCAGGATCAGCAGAATTGTATTTGCGCGGATTGGGTAACGAACCGGCAATAAGAGCACACTCCGACTTTGTCAAATCGGCAGCTGACTTATGGAAATGCCACTCTGCCACAGCACTCGCACCATAAATTCCATCACCCATTTCTATAGAGTTTAGATAGACCTCCATAATGCGCTCTTTAGACCATACCAACTCAATAAGCGCGGTAAAATAGACCTCAAAACCCTTACGTATCCACGAACGGCCAGGCCAAAGAAAAACATTCTTAGCGGTCTGTTGTGAGATAGTAGAGGCACCAAGTTTGCGCTTTTCGGGATGACTGATATTACGCATGGCAGCATACTCTATGGCTCGATAGTCAAAACCATGATGGTCAAGAAAACGAGCATCCTCACCTGCCATAACTGCCTTGGGAAGTGAAGGGGAAATATCCTCAAGAGGCACCCAACGATGGCGCAACACCAATTCATGCCCCTGTCCTGCCTGTTGGAAAAGACGGATAAACATGAGCGGAGTAAACCAAACAGGCACCCAACGCAATACGACAACAGAAAGAATAGTGGAAACGAAAAACGTTGCCACTATCCATAATAACACTTTTCTTATCTTCTGCAAAACAAGAGTTTTAGTCTGCGATACTGTAAGTTTGCCCATTTAGTTTGCCTGTTGTGCCTGCTGAATAGTCTTCTGACTGGCGTACATATATACCTCTACTCGACGATTGAGCTTACGACCTTCAGCAGTACTATTATCTGCTACAGGATTAGTAGAACCCTGGCCTTCAATACGCTTAATCTGAGCGGATTTTACACCACAAGAAAGGAGATAACTATTAACACTCTGAGCACGACTGACAGACAACGGCTGGTTAATACCATCGTTACCCGTATTATCGGTATGACCAATGATGGCAATATCGAGGTCAGCATTATTATTAAGCACCTTAGAGAACTGTGCCAGCGAGTTTTTGGCACTCTGACTGAGTTCGGCCTTGTTGGTGGCAAAAAGAATAGCTGAGTCAAACGACACCTTAACAGCATCGAGTCCATTGGTATCTTTCACAGTTTCAACCTGAGCATTTTTTACCTGGGCAGCCTCAGCCTTCACCTTATCCATACGTTTGCCGATAATCGCTCCTGTTCCTGCACCTACTGCGGCTCCGATAGCTGCGCCAACAGCAGTATTTCCTGCAATTTTTCCGATTATACCTCCAAGCACAGCACCACCTCCAGCGCCAATACCTGCTCCTTTCTGCATGTTATTGCACCCTGTAAAGAGCATGCCAAAGCAGAGTGCAAGCGAAATAGCCTTGATTTTCATTCTTTTGTGTTTTTTGTTACGTGAATACTTATTAAATTGATGCAAAGGTAGAAAAAAATATCATTAATGAATTATGAATTATGAATTATTTAGTAACTTTGCACCAAATTTTAGATTTCTACAAGTATTTTTATGGCAAAAGAACTTAAAGAGCTGACAAAAAGAGCAGACAACTACAGCCAGTGGTACAACGACCTTGTGGTCAAGGCCGACCTGGCCGAGCAATCAGCCGTGCGTGGATGCATGGTGATCAAACCTTACGGCTATGCTATCTGGGAAAAGATGCAACAGCAACTGGACAAGATGTTTAAGGAAACTGGCGCACAGAACGCCTATTTCCCTCTGTTGATACCAAAATCATTCCTTAGCCGCGAAGCCGAACACGTAGAAGGCTTTGCCAAGGAATGCGCCGTGGTGACCCACTATCGCTTGCGCGCCAAAGAAGACAAAAGTGGCGTAGAAGTAGATCCAGCTGCAAAACTGGAGGAAGAACTCATCGTACGTCCTACCTCAGAAACCATCATTTGGAACACATACAAAAACTGGATTCACTCATGGCGCGACCTGCCTTTGATGTGCAACCAGTGGTGTAACGTAATGAGATGGGAAATGCGCACACGCCCATTCCTCCGTACCTCAGAATTTCTGTGGCAAGAAGGTCACACCGCCCATGCCACCAAAGAAGAAGCAGAACAAGAAGCACAGAAAATGCTGGCTGTTTATGCAAAATTTGCAGAAGAATGGATGGCTGTACCCGTATTGCAGGGTGTAAAGAGCGAAACAGAGCGCTTTGCAGGTGCACTCGACACCTATACCATCGAGGCCATGATGCAAGACGGAAAGGCACTGCAAAGCGGTACTTCACACTTCCTCGGGCAGAACTTCGCCAAGGCCTTCGACGTCACCTATCTTAATAAAGAGAACAAACCGGAATATGTCTGGGCCACCTCATGGGGCGTTTCTACCCGACTCATCGGTGCTCTCATTATGACTCACTCAGATGACAACGGTTTGGTATTACCTCCAAAACTGGCCCCTATCCAGGTGGTCATCGTACCCATCTCAAAGGGAGACGATTTGAAACACATCAGCGAACGTCTGCAACCCGTCATCGACGAACTGCGTTCAAAAGGCATCAGCGTGAAATATGATGACTCGGACAACAAGCGTCCCGGCTTCAAGTTTGCCGACTACGAACTTAAAGGTGTACCTGTACGCCTCGTAATGGGTGCTCGCGACTTAGAGAACGGCACCATCGAAGTGATGCGCCGCGATACTTTGGAGAAAGAAACACACTCCATCGACGGCATCGCTCAGCATGTAGAGCAGTTGTTGGAAGACATCCAGAAGAACATCTTCGAGAAAGCACGCTCATGGCGCGACTCACGCGTTTATGAATGCGACAACTACGAGGAGTTTAAGGAACGCGTGAAAGACGGAGGTTTCTTCCTCTGCCACTGGGACGGCACCGCCGAGACCGAGGCAAAGATCAAAGAAGAAACTCAGGCCACCATTCGCTGCGTACCTTTTGCCTACGAGCAGACTCCGGGCATAGATATGGTCAGCGGTAAGCCTTCAAAAGCACGCGTCATCATCGCCAGAAGCTACTAAGCAAAAAAAAACGAGAAAACCGCAATAAAAACCGCGCAGACTCACAAAGGAACCACGTAAATACGTGACAAAAAACATGAGCCAAGTCAGACTTAGTTTGACTTGGCTCATAACATAAATATAAAACAAAGAAAAATCATCGTTTTCGTTAAGCCAAATGAGCAGAACCGAACTCCTTCGAGTTATGCCATGGAGAAAAAACGAAGAACGAAGTTCAGGGTTTACGTTAAGCCCAATAAGCAGAATAAAGCTCGTTTTTATTATATCCCGGCGAGAAAACGAAGGATATTATACAACTTTCGGCAAAAAACTTTGGTAGGAAACTATTTTTTTTGTAATTTTGCAGCCGATTTGTGGGTATAGGCCTACAATCACAGTTCACATAAAGTCCAACTTTATTAAATTAACAAACAATTTTTTAAATTATGTCAGAATTAACAAAGAACGTACAGCCGCTGGCCGATTTCGACTGGAACCAGTTTGAAAACGGTACGACTGTCAATGTCAGCAAGGAAGACCTCGACAAGGCCTACGATGAGACTCTCAACAAAGTGAGCGAGCATCAGGTAGTAGAGGGAACCGTAATCAGTGCAGACAAGAAAGAAGTAGTCGTAAACATCGGCTACAAGAGCGACGGTATCATCCCCGCATCAGAATTTCGCTACAACCCCGACCTCAAAGTAGGTGACGTTGTAGAGGTTTACGTAGAAAATGCAGAGGACAAGAAAGGTCAGCTCATACTTTCTCACAAGAAAGCACGCCTCTCTAAGAGCTGGGAGCGTGTTAACGCAGCCCTCGAGAACGAGGAAATCATCCAGGGCTACATCAAGTGCCGCACTAAGGGCGGTATGATTGTTGACGTATTCGGCATCGAGGCTTTCTTGCCCGGTAGCCAGATCGACGTTCACCCCATACGCGACTACGACCAGTTCGTAGGCAAAACCATGGAATTCAAGGTTGTCAAGATCAATCAGGAGTTCCGCAACGTAGTAGTTTCACACAAGGCTCTCATCGAGGCCGAACTGGAAGCTCAGAAGAAAGAAATCATCAGCAAGCTCGAAAAGGGTCAGATTCTCGAAGGTACTGTCAAGAACATCACTTCTTACGGTGTATTCGTTGACCTCGGCGGTGTTGACGG
The DNA here is from genome assembly GCF_002251405.1 of Prevotella sp. P4-98. NCBI lineage: Bacteria > Pseudomonadati > Bacteroidota > Bacteroidia > Bacteroidales > Prevotellaceae > Prevotella > Prevotella sp. P4-98. The sequence goes on from NZ_NPJC01000065.1 coordinate 28,603, forward strand.
ACTCATCCACATTACAGACCTCTCTTGGGGTCGCGTAGACGATCCTCATAAGGTAGTAGAGCTCGATCAGAAAATCAATGTCGTTATCCTCGACTTCGATGACGAGAAGAAGCGCATTGCTCTCGGTCTGAAACAGCTCACTCCACATCCATGGGACGCTCTCGATGCAAACCTGAAGGTAGGCGATCACGTGAAGGGCAAGGTAGTCGTTATTGCCGACTACGGTGCATTCGTAGAGATCCAGCCTGGTGTAGAGGGTCTGATCCACGTATCAGAGATGTCATGGAGCCAACACCTGCGTTCAGCTCAGGAATTCCTGAAGGTTGGCGACGAGGTAGAGGCCGTAATCCTCACTCTCGACCGCGACGAGCGCAAGATGTCACTCGGTATCAAGCAGCTCAAGGAAGATCCATGGGAGGCTATCGAAGTGAAATATCCCATTGGCAGCAAACACAGCGCCAAGGTTCGCAACTTCACCAACTTCGGTGTATTTGTTGAACTTGAAGAAGGTGTTGACGGCCTGATCCACATCAGCGACCTCTCATGGACTAAAAAGGTTAAACATCCTTCTGAATTCACACAGGTTGGTGCACAGATTGACGTTGTCGTTCTCGACATCGACAAGGAAAACCGCCGTCTCTCTCTCGGCCACAAGCAGCTTGAGGACAATCCTTGGGATGTATTCGAGGAGAAATACACCGTTGGTTCTATCCACGAGGGTAAGATCGTTGAACTCCTCGAGAAGGGTGCTGTTATCCAGCTCGACGAGAACGTAGAGGGCTTCGCTACTCCTAAGCACCTCGTTAAGGAAGATGGCTCACAGGCTACTCAGGGTGAGGTTCTGTCCTTCAAAGTTATTGAGTTCAACAAGGACTCTAAGCGCATCATCCTCTCTCACAGCCGCACTTTCGAGGATCCTCAGCGTGAGGAGAAGAAGGCTGCAGCCAAGAAGGCTCGTGCCGCTAAGAAGGACGACGCTCCAAAGATTGAGAACATCGCAGCAAGCACCACTCTCGGTGACCTCGACGTTCTGGCCAATCTGAAGGCTCAGATGGAGAAGGGTGAATAATCCCTCCCACTCCACAATATAAGCAGAGGCTGCAATCGATAAGGTTGCAGCCTCTCTTTGTATTCATAAGTTATTCATAAGTTACTTGCTTTGTTTTCTTCTCTATCCTCTATGTCTTTTTAGTATTACATAGAAGACAACAGTTCACAATCTGCGAATTCAAATAAAAAAATCCATAGACCCATGATTTCTGGATTTTATTATTCAGAGAATCTGTAGTCCCATGAGCCGATAGCTTTCCAAGAATCCCCATAACATACACGAAGGATACAAATGGAAAGACTGAAATCTTAACTCTAAACCACATACCCATAATGCCCTACTCTATTAACTCAAACTCATATATAAAAAAAGCAACCGACCCCAAAGTCAATTGCTCGAATATCTGTTTTAGTGAACGACAGACTATTAGAAAGGCAGATCATCGCTACTTCCCTCAGCAGGCTCCTGAGTAGGAGGGAATGGAGATGTAGCAGTCTGAGGAGCAGCACCAGCCATAGGAGCACCCACAGGAGCAGCGGCAACACCACGGTTCACATTGTAAGCACGGATTTCATTGAACCAACGACCATTGTACTCGTGTGCATCAATGTCAAAACTAACAGTAAGATCCTCGCCCTGCTGGATATTGAACTGTTTTATACGATCCTCACCGAAAATGCGGAATACACACTTTTTGGGATATTGACCCGGTACCTCAATGACATATTCCTGAGACATCCAAGGGTTTCCTGTACGTGCAGACACGCCACTGTTTGCCGGCAATACGGCAATGATTTTTCCTGTTAATTCCATAATGTAATATTAGTCTTATTTATTGAATTTATGTTTCAGATTGCGAAATTACGAAAAATAGTTCTAAAAAGAACACTTTTCTCCAAATATTTTTGCAAGTCAACAACTATTTTTGTATTTTTGTACTCGGTAAAAATGCTAAAAACATATAAACAACAATATTCATGAGATTTACAGTATCAAGCACTGCGCTCAGCAGCAAACTCAATGCTCTCGCAAAAGTCATCAACAGCAAGAACTCACTGCCTATCTTGGCCGACTTTCTGTTCGACATCCAAGACAATGTGCTCTATCTGACAGCCTCTGACAGCGAGAATGTCATCAACACACAGATGGAACTGACCGAAAGCGACGCAAACGGTCGTTTCGCCATCAACAACCATGACTTGCTCGAAGCCATCAAGGGATTCTCAGAGCAGCCGATCACATTCGATGTCAACCTTCAGGATAACATCGCAAAGATCAGTTACCAAAACGGCCTTTTCTCGCTGCCTGTGGAGAATGCAGACGAATACCCACAGAGCCAACCTATCACAGAAGGAATAAACACCATCGTGATGCCAAGCAACGTGCTTGCCGACAACATCAACCGTTCTCTCTTCGCAACAGCTCAAGACGAACTCAGACCGGTAATGAACGGAATATACTTTGATCTCACTCCTGAACATCTCGCTGTGGTGGCTTCAGACGGTCACAAACTCGTTCGCAACAAAGTATTCACCGTACAAAGCGAACAGCCTGCATCATTTATTCTCCCCAAAAAACCTGCTGGCCTGCTGAAAAACCTGTTGCAGAAGGATGGAGGTGACGTAGAAATCAAATTCAACGAACGCAATGCGGAAATCAACTACGGTGATGGAAGACTCTCATGCCGACTGATTGAAGGACGTTATCCAAACTACAATTCTGTAATTCCACAGAACAACACCAACACGCTAACCGTTGACAGGCTGGCTCTACTCGCAGCTCTTCGCCGCGTACAACCTTTTGCCAACGACTCAAGCAACCTTATCCGATTCCATGTAGAAGGAAGCACCCTACAGCTCGACGCAGAAGATTTCGACTTCTCAAAGACAGCTACCGAACGCATGATTTGCGACTACAACGGACAGCCCATGAGCATTGGATTCAAAGGATCAGCATTCATCGAAATACTTACCAACTTCGATTGCGAAGAGGTTATCATACAATTGGCTGACCCAAGCCGTGCAGGACTCGTCATTCCATCAGAACAGCCAGAAGGGCAAGACGTGCTCATGCTGATGATGCCTATGCTCCTCAACGACTGATAAGACACAACGGACGATTGGTAATCGTAGCGCAATAGTATAGCACGCTCGGAATTACGAGTAGCAAGCGCGCGGTTATCAATCGCCTTTTTTATATCTATTAAATACAACCATCATGAAACTCAACTTACAGAAACCACTTGTCATCTTTGATCTTGAAACAACAGGATTAGACATCGTCAAAGACCGAATCATACAGATATCCTACATCAAGGTATTCCCTGACGGACGAGAAGAAAGAGGAAACTATCTCGTCAACCCAGAGAAACCCATTCCTGACGTCGTCGTACAACTCACAGGCATCAGCAACGAAGATGTACAAGGACAACCCACTTTCAAGGAAATTGGCCAGACCATCAATAAAATTTTCGCTGACAGCGACATCGCTGGTTACAACTCCAATCACTTCGACGTACCTCTTCTTGCAGAAGAATTTCTGCGCGCCAATATCGACTTCGACTTTTCAAAACGAAACATGATTGACGTACAAACCATTTACCACAAAATGGAGCGTAGAAACTTGGCTGCAGCCTATAAATTCTATTGCGGAAGAAAAATGGAAGAAGACTTCACCGCACACCGCGCCGACGAAGACACAGAGGCAACATACAGAGTGTTACAAGGCGAACTCGACATGTACACCGCAGAGCGACAGGAAGAGCCAGAGCGCATACTACAGAACGACATGAAGTTTCTCGCAGAATTCTCACGTATGAACAACAACGTGGATTTTGCCGGACGAATTGTTTGGGGAGAACTGAAAGACCGAGCAGGAAAAAACATACTCGATAAAGACGGTAACCCCATTATGACTGAAATGTTCAACTTCGGTAAATACAAAGGAACCCCCGTAACTACCGTACTCAATATCGATCCGGGCTACTATAGCTGGATTATGCAAGGAGACTTCACCAACAATACCAAACAAGTGCTGACACGCATCAGATTGCGCGAAGCTTCCAATTTAACACGATAATAAATGCTTAAAGGAAAAAAAATAGTATTAGGCATCACAGGATCTATCGCAGCCTACAAAGCATGTCTCATCATAAGAGGACTGATTAAAAGAGGCGCTGAAGTACAAGTGGTCATTACTCCTGCTGGAAAAGAATTTATCACTCCCATCACACTATCGGCACTCACTCAAAAACCAGTCATCAGCGAATTCTTCTCGCAACGTGACGGAACATGGAACTCGCACGTTACACTCGGACTCTGGGCTGATGCTATGCTCATAGCTCCCTGTACCGCTTCAACCCTGGGAAAAATGGCAAATGGAGTGGCAGACAATATGCTCATTACCACCTATCTGTCAATGAAAGCCCCTGTGTTTATTGCTCCTGCCATGGATCTCGACATGTACAAACATCCTACCACACAGGACAATATGAAACGCCTACAATCCTTCGGCAATACCATTATCGAACCCAAAAGCGGATTTTTGGCATCAGGCTTGGAAGGAAAAGGACGCATGGAAGAGCCTGAACGCATCGTGGATTTCCTCGACAGCGCACTTAACACACAGAGCTCCATGCAAAACAAAAACATTCTCATCACCGCAGGTCCCACATTCGAAAAGATAGACCCCGTGAGGTTTATCGGCAACTATTCAAGCGGAAAAATGGGATTTGCACTCGCTAGAGAATGTGCATTAAGAGGAGCGAATGTCACACTCGTTGCCGGCCCAGTTTCACTGGAAACACCACATTCCGCTATCAATCGTATTGACGTGGAAAGCTGCGAAGAAATGTATGAAGCTACTGTCGAACATTTTAAACAGGCAAATGCTGCAATTCTATGTGCAGCAGTGGCAGACTTCAAGCCAGAAAACATGGCCCAAGAGAAAATAAAGCGAGAAAAAGATGACCTCGTCATTAGGCTCAAGCCTACCCATGATATCGCTGCCCAACTCGGAAAAATGAAAAAAGAAGGGCAAAGACTTGTGGGCTTTGCACTTGAGACAAACAACGAAATGGCTCATGCACAAGATAAGCTCGTGCGCAAGAACCTCGATTTCATCGTGCTCAACTCATTGAGAAATGAAGGTACTTGTTTCAAATCTGACCAGAACAAAATCTGCATCGTCACAAGAGAGGAACAAAAGGAGTTCGGGAAGAAAAACAAACAAGAAGTTGCCATCGATATCGTCAACGAACTGGAGGAGATTATATGAAACACTGGCGCATAATGGTCATACTGATTGTCGCTGCTTGCTGGGGAGAAATCAAAGCCCAAGAACTACAAGCACGCGTCAGTATAAACCATGCGCAGGTGCAAGGAACTGATGAACGTGTATTCAAACAACTGGAACAATCACTCCAGCAATTTGTCAACGACAGGCAATGGACTGACCTCCAGTTTGATAAGAAAGAGCGCATCAACTGTGTATTTAACATCACCGTCGGTAAATACGACAAAAGCACAGGAAGGATGGAAGCAACAGCCAATATACAGGCAATAAGACCGGTTTATGGATCAACATACACCACAACCATCTACAGCAATCAAGATACTGACTTCAACTTTGATTATGCAGAATACGACCAACTCAATTTTCACCCCGAAACAATAGACCATCAACTCACAGCGCTCATGGCCTATTACGCCTACCTCATCATAGGAATAGATCTCGACACCTTCTCACCAATGGGGGGAACAGATGTGTTGCAACAATGTTACCTGTTGGTCAACAACGCTCAGTCATTGGGATTTGCAGGATGGAAAGCATTCGACAACGACAGAAACAGATACAGCATCATTAGCGACTATCTCGATGAACCTATGCGCCCCATTCGCCAACTGCAATACGAATACTATCGAAAAGGACTCGATCAGATGGTTACAAATACTGAAAGGGCAAGAAAAACCATCAGCAGCGCACTACAACTCCTCAAACAAGCACACCAAAACAAAATGATGAGCAGAATGCCACAAATATGGACCGACTACAAGCGCGACGAACTGACCAACATCTTCCAAGGAAAAGGTACGGCAAAAGAGCGCGAAGAGATATACAATCTGCTCACAGATATCAATGCTTCGCAAAACAATGCATGGGAGAAAATAAAAGAGTAAAAATGAAAATGTAATGCATCATGCTTAAACGATTATACATCAAAAACTTTACACTCATTGACCTGCTTGACATGGAGTTCGAAACAGGTTTTTCTGTCATCACAGGAGAAACTGGCGCGGGAAAAAGTATTATACTCGGAGCCATAGGATTACTCTTGGGACAAAGGGCGGACACAAAATCCATCAAGCAAGGTACAGACAGATGCGTCATAGAGGCTCATTTCAACTTGGAAAAATACAAGATGAAAGAGTTTTTCGAACGAAATGATATTGACTACGATGCTCAAGATTGCATCGTCAGAAGGGAACTGACTGCTGCCGGAAAAAGCAGAGCATTCATCAACGACACACCTATTTCACTCTCGCTACTCAAAGAACTCGGAGAACAATTAGTAGATGTGCACTCACAACATCAGAATCTGCTGCTCGGAAAACAGGACTTCCAAATGGAGGTGGTAGATATTCTTGCAGAAAACCAAACTCTGCTCGGAGACTATGCTGCCCAATATGAACGCTTGCAGAAAAAACAGCACGAACTCCACGAATTGGAAGAACAAATCAGACAGAACAGACAAAATCAAGACTTCATACAATTCCAATATAACGAACTGCAAGATGCTCAACTACAGGAAGGTGAACTTGAAGAACTTGAGCAGCAACGCGATATGATGGCACACAGCGAAGACATCAAGACATCACTCTTCACCGCCAACAATTGTCTAACCGCAGAAGAATATGGAACAGAGCCACAGTTGAGAAAAGCTCTAAGCGCACTCAACTCCATCTGCAACATCCTGCCCGAAGCCACAGCATGGACAGAACGCATACAAGCATGTTATATTGAAGTCAAAGACTTGGCACAGGACATGGAATACCAATTGTCAAATGTGGAATTCGACCCTGCAGAACAAGAACAGATAGAAAAAAGACTCGATACACTCTACTCGTTGCAAAACAAACATCATGTAGATACTGTAGCAGAACTCATAGAGTTGCGAAACAAATATGCCGCACAACTGCAAGATATGGAGAACGGAGACGAAGCACTCGACACGTTGAGAAACGAAATCAAGCAACTTCATGACAACTGCGAGAAACTAGCATCAAAGCTCTCACAGAAACGACAAAAGGCTTCAACAATTATAGAGAAGCAAATGCACGAACGACTCACAGCACTTGGAATGCCAAAACTCCAATTCAAAATCAGCATCAATACCACTACACTCAGACGTGACGGACACGATGAAGTAGCTTTTCTATTCAGCGCCAACACATCAAGTCCGCTCCAACCCATTGCTCACGTAGCATCGGGAGGAGAAATAGCACGCATCATGCTCTCGCTGAAAGCCATGATTAGCGGAGCTGTCAAACTACCAACCATCATCTTCGATGAAATAGATACTGGAGTAAGTGGAAAAATTGCAGAACGCATGGCTGAAATCATGCAGGAAATGGGAGACAAGGACCGACAAGTCATATCCATCACACACCTACCGCAGATTGCAGCACTCGGAACTGTACACTATAAAGTATCGAAACAGGAAAGTACCCAAGGAACCATCAGCAAAATGCAACGACTCAACGAAGAAGAAAGAGTTAATGAAATTGCACAGATGCTAAGCGGTAGCGATGTTTCTGAAGCCGCCATCGCTAATGCAAAACAACTGTTGAAACACTCATAACCAAAGCATAAAAAAACAAGAATATGAAGAAAATACTGATATCATACAAAAGGAAAACTATAGCTTTCATCCTTGCCTTCATGGCATTGACCGCTACAAATGCACAAACGCCATCATGGGCTGCAAAAGCAACAAAAAGTGTATTCACGCTCAAAACCTTCGCAACAGACGGTAGTCTTCTTGCAAGCACTACAGGTGTGTTTATTACAGAAGATGGAGAGGCAATCAGCAGTTACACACCATTCAGAGGTGCACAAAAAGCTGTGGTTATCGACGCCACAGGAAAGGAATGGACCGTTGAGAATCTCATGGGTGCAAACGAAATGTACGATGTGGCAAAATTCAGAGTACAGACCAAAAAAGCCAACGCCATAAACATTGCAGAATCTCAAGCCACAGACGGATCAGAAGTATGGATTCTACCCTACTCTGCCAACAAAAAACCAGGAACAATCAAAGCCTCTGTTAAAAGTGGGGAAACATTCATGGAATCGTACCGTTACTACAATATCCAGACAACAGCATCTAATATTGAAAACGGTTCACCAGTAATGAACGATAAAGGAGAACTCATAGGACTCATCCAACCATCTTCAAATACCAAACAGGCCGATGCCTATGCTGTTTCTGCACCATTTGCGGCAAACCTGAAACTTAACGGATTAAGTTTCAATGATCCTGCAATACAAGCTACAAACATCGATATTGCCATTCCCTCAGACATCAACGATGCACTACTGACACTATTCGTTGCACGCAACGCTTTCAAGACGCAAAAATACACAGATTACGTCAGACGTTTCGTGAAACAGTTTCCTGAATCAGCCGACGGCTACGTCAATCTAGCAAGAATTGCCATCAGCAACGAAAGCTATGAAGAGGCCGACAAATACCTTCAACAAGCTGTGAAGATGGGAAGCAACAAAGCTGATGCACACTATCAGTATGCACAAACGGTATTACAATACTGCCTCCAGAGCAACGATAAAAAAACTTTTGCCCCATGGACTCTCGACAAGGCACTTGCAGAAGCACGCGAAGCCTACAAGACAGAACCACAAAGCGTTTATATGCAACAGGAAGCTCAAATTCTATATACACAAGGGAAATACGACGAAGCCGGTGACCTCTATATGAAGTTGACAAACAGCGACCTCAGAAGTGCAGACATCTTCTATGCCGCCTCACTATGCAAAGCTCAGAAGAAAGATACCGTACAGCAACTTGCACTCCTCGATAGTGCAGTAGCTCTATACAACAAACCGTATTTGAAAGAAGCTGCACCATTTCTTCTAGCACGCGCACAAGCCAGACATGACGCAGGAAAATACCGTTTGGCTGTTGCCGACTATAACGAATATGGCACTCTAATGGTTGCCCAACTCGACGCACCATTCTATTATATGAGAGAACAGTCGGAAGTGGCAGGACGCCTTTACCAACAAGCTCTCAGCGACATAGACAAGGCAGTAGAACTAGCTCCTCAAGCCACACTATACCTAGCAGAAAAAGCAGCACTTCTGGTAAGAGTTGCCATGTACAAAGAAGCTATTGAAACCTCACAACAACTCATCACATTGGCACCAGACGAAAGCGACGGCTATTATTTCCTTGGCGCAGCACAATGGCTGTCAGATAATAAAAAAGATGGAATGGCCAATCTACAGAAGGCCAAACAAATGGGCAATACTGCCGTACAAATCTTCATGGATCGACACACTAAATAACAATAAATAATAACTTTCAAAAACGAGGCATACTGTAATCAAGTATGCCTCGTTTTTCTATCCTATTACAGTCCGTATTATATCATCAAAGGATTACTCCAATACACAAAAGAAGTCATTTTATTTACATTTTTAAAATTTACAGTTATTACAGTATTACAGTTTTCAAGGAGCAAATACGATGAGTTAATAGTAAATTTGCCATCTTAAAGATATCAAAATCGCATTCAAACTGGTAAAAATTCCGTTTTCAAAAACTGTAATACTGTAATACTGTAATGCGTAAGAGAATTTTTTATTCTCGGCGCTACGAGTTTAATCGAATATTTCTTTGACAATTACCTTATCGTCCATCATCACACAACATATTCCTTTCACATACAAAGACAGTAATTCCTAACAAAATCCCAAGTGAGTCCCAATTAAGTCCCATAACCATACAGAAACAAAGGGAACTTGATAGGAGAAGTAAAAGACTACTAAGGTAAATATCGACAAGGCGTCAAATCACTTTTATTATTTCAGTTTCAGAATTGACTTCTCAACGAAGCCCCTTCACCCTATTATATGTTTCTACTAATACATTATCATTAATCTACACTTCGCCCATTAGCCAATGCCCATGCCGCGTATACCTACCAAAGACGAGGCATGCTATGGTTAGCAAGTCTCGTCTTTCCATAAATGTTTTCAAACTATAAGGATTACTATTATCCCAATCTTTGAAGTTCTGATCAACTACTAATACCTAAAAGATCTGATCTGGTTATCCTAAAATCCGCAACTATCATCCAATACACGATTAAGGGTAGATTTATGAGTCGTTAGTAGCAGCTTTCAGTAAAAAGCAACAGCACAACATCAATATGTAGCCACCATCCCCTTACCCCACGATGCGACTTGAGGTAATACGCAGATTCAAACCGGAAAGAAAGGATTCTTATCCGAATTCTGTTTTGAAGGGTCTTGCATAAGCTCGGTTCTCTGTGTAGATATTCAGCACGTATTGCCTTGCAGTCATGATCCACTTGGCAGGTACGGAGATGAATCTGAAGACAAAAGCCTTTATGCGACTCGTTTTCTTGAGCCCAAAAGCCTTGGTGTCAAGCCTGCTCATGATGGTCTTGTAGAAATTGTGTATCA
>NZ_NPJC01000066.1:0-25861 GCF_002251405.1 Prevotella sp. P4-98
AATTTTATCTGTCTCATTGTTGGACAGAACCCCTCTCGTAGATTTGCTCGGCAAAAGCGAACCTGCCGAGAAGTTACAAACTGTAAGAGAATTAAGTCTTAAATTTATTTAGTGGACACTAGTGATCTGCAAGACTTCTACGTGATTTCAACAAGCCTCATACGCAACGTTTGGCAGAATCATGAGCAATTGGCATTTGGTGCTTATAAAATTTAACTTCGTGTGTTTCATTGTATTTAATATAGTTACAAATTCTTATTTTTGAATGGAAAAGCCATGCTTTTTTATCAAAAATCAAAAAAATATACTACCTTTGTAACCAATATACTAACAAAAAAGCCCTAATGATGGCGCTTATCAACTTCAAATAAAACAACTAACAATAATGAAGAAAATTATCTCTATCACTCTTGCATTGCTTTGTTTCGAAAGCATGGAAGCACAGAAAATCACCTTCTTCTCACCTACTGTGGTACGTGTGGAGAAGACTACAGATGGGCAGTTTGCAGAAAAGAAAAGCCTTGTTATAACGGCTACACCGCAAAAAGTGGCGGTCAATGTCAAGCAGGCGGATGGCAAAACAGTCTATCGGACGAATGCATTGACCGTTACCGTGGATGATAAATCGCAACAGGTAAGCTTTGCAAAAGCCGACGGTACAACGCTTATGACTGAAGGCGAATTTGCCTTTACGCCTATTACAGAGGGTATAGACAAGGGATCGTATCGCGTAAAACAAGCTTTTGCACTGGAAAAAGATGAGCCCATCTATGGCTTGGGAATGATGCAGAGCGGAAAAATGAATCTAAGAGGAGAACACAGACTGATGATACAAACTAATCTGGAAGACTTTACTCATTTCTTCCAGAGTATTAAAGGATATGGCATCTATTGGGACAATTACTCGCCAACAACAATCAACGACGATGATACACTGCAACTGGAGAGTCAGGTAGGAAAGGCCGTTGACTACTATTTCATGTATGGTAACGATGCGGATGGCGTCATCCGACAGATGCGTTGGCTAAGCGGAAAAGTGCCTATGGTGCCACGTTGGACCTATGGATTCCATCAAAGTCGTGAGAGATACAAGTCGGCAAACGAACTGCTCGACGTGGTAAGACGCTATCGCAAAATGGGAATACCATTCGACGGAATAATACAAGACTGGCAATACTGGGGTGGTAACTACAACTGGAACGCTATGGAGTTTCTTAATGATGCGTTCAGTAATCCACAAGCTATGATAGATGAGGTGCACCAACGTCATGCACATCTCACCATTTCGGTATGGGCATCGTTCGGACCACATACAAAACCATATCGTGAACTCGATGAAAAAGGATTGCTCTTCCATTTCAAAACATGGCCAGAGTCGGGACTTACCCAGTGGCCACCACGTCAGGACTATCCGTCTGGTGTACGTGTTTATGACTGCTACTCGCCTGTGGCACGCGATATCTATTGGAAATATCTATCAAAACTCCATCAGATGGGGATCGATGCATGGTGGATGGACTCTACAGATCCCGACCATTGCCAGTTTAAGGATAGTGACCTTGACGAAAAATGCAGCATGGGTAGCTGGCGATCTGTACGAAATGCATTTGCCTTGATGGCGGTTGGAGGAGTGGATCAAAACCAGCGTAAGGTGGATTCAATACATCGCCCTTTCATTCTTACACGTTCCTTCTTCGCCGGACAACAGCGCTATGGAGCACATACGTGGAGTGGAGACGTGGGCAGTTCGTGGCAGTCTTTACGCGCACAAGTGCCACTTTGTCTGAATCACACACTTTGCGCCAACCCCAATGTGAATACCGACATAGGCGGATTCTTTGCCAATGCATACAACCGCACCTATCTCGACAATACTGGAACAACTAATCCACAGTTCCAAGAACTATACGTGCGATGGATGCAGTTCGGACTTTTCACACCAATGATGCGTAGTCACGGTACTGAGGTATATCGAGAACTCTATTACTACGGCAAGCCTGGCGAACCTGTATATGATGCATTGCTTGATGCCGTAAAGATGCGTTATCGACTATTGCCATATATCTATAGTCAAAGCTGGCAAGTAAGTGCCAACGATGATTCATTTATGCGTCCCTTGATAATGGACTTCCGCAACGATAAAAATGTGTGGAACAATGGACGACAATATATGTTTGGTCACAGCTTCTTAGTGTGCCCGGTGGTTGATCCACTATTTACTGAGGAGAAAATAGTAAAGACCGACGAGCAATCGGGCTGGGATAGACACGATAACAATGAGTATGCAAACGGATGGCCAACGGTGGATTGGAGTCAGAAAAAGCTTTTTGACGTCTATCTGCCAAAAGGTGCTGACTGGTATGACTATTGGACAGGACAGTTATATAAAGGCGGACAGACCATCAAAGCGGATGCACCAATAGCACACTCACCACTCTATGTCAAGGCTGGAAGTATTGTGCCGATGGGTGATGACCGACAGTATAGCGACGAAAGACCATGGGATGTGCTTACACTCTTGGTTTATCCGGGACGCGATGCATCGTTTACACTCTATGAAGATGAGGGCGACAACTTCAACTATCAACGTGGACAATATGCCGAAATTCCTATGACATGGAACGAAAAACAGCATTTGCTGACTATCGGACAGCGTCGCGGAAAATTCAAAGGAATGCTCCAAAAGCGTGTCTTTGAGGTGAAGATGCCCGATAATACCATTTATAAAGTGGCCTATAATGGTAAGAAAACAACGGTAAAAATTAAACGATAAAATCAGAAAGTGAGCGTATATATAACGAAAAAAACGCTGCATACAACCATACTGACGCTCTTGTTGCTGATGTTACACACAGCAACATGGGCGCAGTATGACTTATTGTCGGCAAAGAAAGGGGTTGTGAAAGACGGCTACGACTTTTGGGTATATACGCCAGATGACTATTATTTCTCGCAGGAACAAACTCCATTGATTATCTTCCTTCATGGTGCAAGTCGCTGTGGACGCGATATGAAACGCTGTTTGCAATATGGCCCTGTTGATGCCGTTAAGATGGGAAGACAGATTCCCGCACTTATAGTTACCCCACAAAACCCAGGCGGGGCATGGAATCCACGCCGCCTTAACAATATTCTGGAGTGGATGAAGAAGAACTATTCATTTGACGATACACGCGTATATGTAATAGGTATGAGTCTCGGAGGCTATGGTACACTGGATTTCGCAGGTACTTATCCTGACAAAATAGCTGCCGCAATAGCACTATGTGGCGGTTCTACGCTGAAAGACTATCGTGGATTGGGTGAATTACCATTATGGATAGTGCATGGAACTGCAGACCGCGCCGTATCGGTGCGCGAATCACAGAAGGTGGTTGAAGGGATGAAAATACTCGGAGCTACCGAGCGTTTGCGTTATGACTGGATGCCTGGAGCATCACATGGTGCTTTGGCACGCTTCTTCTATACCGACAAAACGTATGATTGGTTGTTTCAACACGCATTAAGCGACCCACGGCGACCGATTAACACAAATATCGATATTACCAAAACCGACCTGTCACAGGCTTACCGCGATATAAAGCGGCGAACTGATGAACTCGAACTTGAACTTGATAACGACAAATAATTCGTACCACCGACACATCTGTTTTCTGACCAAAGAGACGCTGTTGGTGGTCAATCACTATAACAATGAAAAGTCTATCAAAGCAACTAAGAACTCTGGAATCGTATCTGTATTCCATCCTTATGGCTGTTTTGGCTGCCATCGGGATGCCTTCGGCTGCTCAACAGAAAGGTAAAGCAACCTTTTATTCGAAGCGCGCTAATGGTTCAAGAACGGCAAGTGGAGAACGTATCCATAGTGACAGTCTGGTCTGTGCGCATCGCACACACCCCTTCGGCACACTCCTAAAAGTGAGAAATCCTGCCAATGGCAAGGAAGTTGTAGTACGCGTTATCGACCGAGGACCTTTTTCCCGTGGTCGTGTCATCGATCTTTCCTATCGCGCTGCCCGTGAGTTGGGCATCGTAGCGCAGGGTATTGCCATGGTTGAGGTATCGGTTTATAAGCGAAAAGTAGAGATACCATTCAAGCCAGATGACGGTTTTGATGTGCCTGAACTCGATTTGGAAATGACCGAAAGCGATGATAAAATCGTTCCGCAATGGCAAGATGAAGATGAAAAAAATTTTGCTGTTCCTACGAAAAAAACGGCAGGAAAATCCACAGGAAAGTCTGCAATGCATCCAAATAAAGCCACGGAGAAGGTTTCAGGTAAGTCTGCTACATCTCATAGTAAAGGTACGGGGAAGGCTTCCGGAAGGTCTGCTGCACATACAAGTAAGTCGGCTGTTCACAAAGTGCAACCTGTCGAGAAGCAGAAAAAGAGATGATTTCATGGTCTTCATCATCTTTTTGGAATGGCTGTTTAATGGTCTGTCAACCCAAGCGTCAGTATGCTGAAGCGTATATTTTTTGCTACTTGCATCTCTTGAATACAGGCCATGGCGGTGGCACCTGTAGTGCAGATGTCGTCTATCAATAGGATATGTCGGTCAGAAAGTGCTGAGGCATCACGCAATACAAACATGTTTTCCACATTTTTCTGGCGTTCAGTGTGCCCCAACATCGTTTGACTTTGTAGGAAATGCTTGCGACGGAGCGCTTTGGTAATTACTGGAATAGAGGTGATTTTACTGACTCCACGTGCCAAGTATTCGCTTTGGTTGTAGCCTCGTTGATGTAGCCGGCGGCGCGAAAGTGGTACCGGAACGATGGCATCTATATCGTTAAAGAACCCTGAGGATAATAGTTCTTTTGCCATGATTTCCCCCATAGCCATCGCATAGTCAGGATGCCGGTAGTATTTTATAGCATAAATGAGGCGCGCTGAAGCATTGTGAGGATTGAAATGGACGAATGCCACAGCCTTTTCTATAGGTACGATACCTTGAAACAAGACGGTCATAGGATTATAGTCTGCCGTCAGTTCGTAGTGGGTACGCGGCAGTCTTGTGGCACAACTGCCACAAATGGCTTTCTCGTCGAAGCCCAACCGACTGTCGCAGATACTGCAATGGCGGGGCAGAATGGTGTCGAGAAGCCTATTCCATATCGTATTCTTCTTCGTCATCGATACTGATACACTGTTTGATAATATCCATGGTGAATCCTCTGCCGATGGCAAATTTGATGAGCTTCTGCCGCAGTTCATAGTCGTTACGGGCCTTTACTGAGCGTCTTTTCTGTTGTAGCAATGGGCGCAGAATGGCAATGTATTCCTCGTCGTCGATACTGTCGAGCACTCGTTGGCGTATGTCTTCGGCAATGTGTTTCAGCCACATGGCCTGTTCGACCTTGCGTCGTCCCCATTTATTGTATTTCACTTTGTCGTTGGCAAAAGCACGTGCAAAGCGCTCATCATCTACATATCGCTCGGTTATCAGCCGTTGCATCACTCTCGCCTGAGCATCGTCAGCAATTTCCCAACGGCGCATTTTCTCCTGCATCTCATATTCGCAGTGTTCAGCTTGAGCACATAATGCAGCCAAGCGGAGGTAGGCTTCTTGTTCTGTCATCGTGTTCATCGGCGGCAACGGATAAAGCGTATTTTGCCAAAAGCATCGCTACGGGGCGTCACTTCGCTGAATCCAGCATTGTGAAGCATTGTGCAGAGATCATCGGCATAGAGTGGATTGATTTCGAAATAAAGGTAACCTTGCGGTAGAAGTGCCGTTAAGGCATAGCGTGCAATGGCGCAATAGAATCGCAGCGGATCGCTATCTGGCACGAAAAGTGCTGTGTGTGGTTCGTAATCGAGTACGTTTTTCTCCATCGCTTCAGCCTCGTTTTGACAGATATATGGCGGATTGCTCACGATAATGTCATAGCGCTGATTATCATCTTCATGATTTTGTAGTGCATCGCGCAATATGAAATCAACATGTGCGTTCAGGTTTTGTGCATTTTCTGAAGCCAGCGAAAGGGCATCGGGGGATATATCCCATGCTGTAATCTGTGCTTTTGGCTGTGCCAATGCCATAGTGATGGCAATGCAACCACTGCCTGTTCCGATATCGAGCAAACTGCTGAATGGTGTGGAAAGCATCCATTGACAGAGTTCTCCGGTCTCAGGTCTGGGTATTAAAGCCCGTCGGTCGGTATGGAAAGTATGTCCGCAAAACTGCGTCTTGCCTAATACATACTGCACGGGCTCATGGTTTTTCAATCGTTCTGCCACTTGTTTGAGGTCGCTGTCATCGATGTCTGCGTCGCGTCCGAGACAGATATCGGTGAGTGATAAACCATAGCGCACTTCATAAACCAAGCGTGCAATGGCTTTTGCCTCACCCTCGTCGTAGGTCAATGCCAGTTGTTTACAAAGCGTATTGTACGTCATTCCTACTGCAATAGAAGTGGGTTAGGGGTGTTGCAACAGCTGGATAGCCTTCATCACGATGTCGTTTTGCTCATTCATGATAGAGAAATACTCATCCATATTCCATAGGTCGCGTGCCACAAGTGCCTTCATTTGGAGACGAAGGGATGGGAGTGACTTTTGCAATTCGGCATCGTCTTTTGGTTTGACACCGTCTTTTGCAGCCTCTGCCAACATTTGGTCAATCACATCTTGCGGCACTTCATAGGTGTTTTTGAAAGTCTCAAACACAGGATACTGCTTTTGCAACTGCTTGCGATGTGTATCCACATAGCGCAGATTGGCATTGATGATATATGATTTGGCAGCAATCTCTCTGTAGAAGGGAGTATAGATTGTAGTATCGAGTGGCACATAATGGTCGGGCATGATACCTCCTCCGCCATAAACCGTACGGTGTTGGCGCAGTGTATAGCATTTCAGTGAGTCGGCAAAATGTATGCTGTCTGCATGTTGCAGTTCGCCACTGGTCAGTCTGTTATATACATCCATGGCGTAATCTTCTGCTTTTCCTTTCACGTATGGTTTTTGGATACAGCGTCCAGATGGTGTGAAATAGTGGGCTATAGTCAGTCGAATCATTGATCCATCAGGCAGGTCAACAGGTCGTTGTACCAGACCTTTACCGTATGATCGACGTCCAACCACGATGCCGCGATCTTGGTCTTGTATGGCACCCGTCACGATTTCAGCGGCTGAAGCCGAGTAACTGTCAATCAACACAGCGAGCTGACCTTCCTCAAAGAGTCCTTTTCCGCGTGCTTTATAATCTTTGCGTGAGGCTTGTCGCCCTTCCATATATACAATAAGGTCGCCAGCGTGAAGCATCTCGTTGGCAATTTCCACTGCAGCGTGCATATATCCGCCACCGTTTCCTTGCAGGTCAAGTATGAGCGAGGTCATGCCTTGTGCCTTTAAAGCTTTGAGGCGTTCGCGAAATTCTTCGTGGGTTTGTGCCCCGAAGCTACCGATTCGGATATATCCTATCGTTGGTCTGATCATATATGAGGCATCGATAGTCTTCACAGGAATCTTGTCGCGGATGATATCGAAATGCAGCATGCCCTTGATACCGCGGCGTACAACGCCCAAGCGCACTAATGTTCCCTTTCGTCCGCGCAGTCTGCGCATGATTTCTTCGCGCGACATTTTTACGCCAGCAATCGCAGTATCATTGACGGTGACTATTCTGTCGCCCGCCATGATGCCTTTCTTTTCAGACGGACCGCCTACCACGGGTTGTATCACGAGTAGTGTATCTTCCGACATATTAAACTGCACACCGATGCCCTCGAAGTTGCCTTGCAGTGGTTCGTTGCTTGCTTCCACCTCTTTTGCGGTAAGGTAACTGCTGTGCGGATCGAGTTTTTCGAGCATACCTCGTATGCCGTCTTCCACCAATCGCTGTTCATCTACGGTGTCCACATACAGGTTGTTGATAGCCATCTCTGCTATTTGCAGTTTGCGCAAGGCTTCTCCTCGCATATTGATGCGCAACTGTGCTATGGCAGCCAACGGCAACAATAGCATGAGGTATAGTATATTTCTTTTTGAAATCATGTTTTCTTTGTTATTCGTAAACGTCTTCTGGTCGGTCTTCCTCTATCACGAGGTTGTCGATGATAAAGTTCTGTCGCTCCATAGTGTTCTTGCCCATGTAGTATTCCAATAGCTTTTGCACCTGGTCGTTCTTATGCAGCGTCACCTGTTCGAGTCTGATATCAGGTCCGATAAAGCCAGCAAACTCTTCTGGGCTTATTTCTCCGAGACCTTTGAATCGTGTGATTTCCGGGTCCGGTCCTAATTGTTGTATGGCATTGATGCGTTCCTCTTCGCTATAGCAATAGCGTGTGATGAAGTCAGTCTTCTTTCCTTCCGTCTTAGCGTCAGCTTCTGCAACCACCTTTTTGTTTTTTATTTTGGTTCTACGGTTGCGCACTCTGAACAAAGGAGTCTGTAGTACATATACGTGTCCCTTTTTGACAAGTTCTGGAAAGAACTGCAAGAAGAATGTAATAATCAGCAGTCGGATGTGCATTCCGTCGACATCCGCATCGGTAGCCACTATCACTTTATTGTAGCGCAACGTGTCAAGGCTCTCTTCGATATCGAGTGCAGCCTGCAAAAGGTTGAACTCTTCGTTTTCATAGACCACCTTTTTGGTCAGTCCAAACGAGTTCAGAGGTTTACCGCGCAGTGAGAAAACCGCCTGTGTATTCACATCTCTGCTCTTTGTGATACTTCCGCTTGCCGAGTCGCCCTCAGTGATAAAGATGCAACTCTCCTCTTTTCTGTCGTTTTTAGCATCGCTGAAATGGATGCGACAATCGCGCAGTTTGCGGTTGTGCAAGTTAGCTTTCTTTGCCCGTTCACGTGCAATCTTGGTCACACCCGCCATTGCTTTGCGCTCGCGTTCGCTCTCTTTCACCTTCTGCTCTATCACTTCAGCCACGTCGGTATGGATGTGCAGGTAGTTGTCCACCTCCTGTTTGACGAAGTCGCCCACATATTTATTAATAGAGACTCCATCGTTAGGAGACATAGTGAGTGATCCCAACTTGATTTTGGTCTGGCTTTCGAACATCGGTTCCTCTACGTTGATGGCAATAGCAGCAACGAGTCCGGTTCGAATATCCCCATATTCGTATTTCCCGAAAAATTCCTTAATTGTCTTGGCGATATGCTCTTTGAATGCACTTTGATGTGTACCGCCCTGAGTTGTATGTTGTCCGTTGACAAACGAATAATATTCTTCACCATACTGGTTGGCATGTGTGAATGCAATTTCTATATCTTCTCCCTTGAGGTGTATGATGGGATATAGGGGATCGTTGGTCATTCGGTCCTTCAACAAGTCCTCCAAACCATGTCGGCTGAGTATTCTTCTGCCGTTGTACATGATGGCGAGACCAGTATTGAGATAGGTATAGTTGCGGAGCATGTTTTCCACAAAGTCATTGTGGAACTGGTAGTTGACAAACAAGGTATTGTCTGGCTCGAAGAAGATGTATGTTCCATTCTCGTCGTCGGTCTTTTCTGTCACGTCACTTTGCAGTTGTCCGCGCTCAAAAACCGCTCTTCTTACCTGTCCATCTCTATATGATGCCACTTCAAACCTACTGCTTAACGCATTGACTGCTTTGATACCGACACCATTGAGTCCTACAGATTTTTTGAAAGCCTTAGAGTCATATTTACCGCCCGTATTCAGCATACTGACCGCTTCGATAAGTTTTCCTTGTGGAATGCCACGTCCATAGTCGCGCACCGACACCCGCAGTTGGTCGTCGATGTTGATTTCTATGCGGTCTCCGGCATTCATTTTAAACTCGTCGATAGAGTTGTCTATGACCTCTTTCAGCAATACATAGATGCCGTCTTCAGCCAGCGAACCGTCGCCCAGGCGTCCGATATACATGCCCGGTCTTGTTCGCACGTGTTCCATATCCGACAGATGTCGGATATTGTCATCTTCATATCTGATGGTTTGCTCGTTGGTGTTGATGTCTTCGCTCATATTGTCAGGTTAGATATTCTTTTTATAACAGCGGCGCCGCTTATGTTGTACGTGTTCAAGATACTGCCATTGGCTCTGCACTTTATCGTTGGTTTCCATCTCGACATTAGTCTCTCCCCATTCAAAGCCATATTTCTGATACCATGGGATGAGGTCGTAGAATAGCAAAGCGTTAGCGCCTTTGTTTTGATATTCAGGCAGAATGCCTACCAGCATAAGATCTACAATCTTTGTTTTGTGGAATTTCAGAGCCTTGAGTAAGTGCCACCAGCCGAATGGGAACATTCTTCCGTTGTGGCATTTCTGCAGTGCTTTAGTCAGCGACGGTATAGATATGCCCACTCCAATCAGTTTGTGGTCTGGCGTATTCCAGTCTTCTATGAGAGTGACGAGATTGAGGTCGAGTACAGGGAAATACATTTTGAGGTATTCGTCAATCTGCGCTTCGGTCATTTGCGAGTATCCGTAGAGGTTTCCGAATGTTTGGTTGACCACGTCGAACACTTTTCTTCCCACCTGTTCTTTGCCAAAAACCTCGCTACGTTTTATCTTTCTTACGTGAAGGTTGTATCGCTTCATCACCATTTGTGCGATTTTAGCGTATTTGTCGGGCATCGTTCCCTTTTTTGGCACAATAAGTTTGAACTCCACGTAGTCGTTGTCTTTCTCCCAACCGCCCATCTGTTCCATGTGTTTTGGATAGTAGGGATAGTTGTAAATAGTCGCCATCGTACCCAATTGGTCGAATCCTTCAATGAGCATACCCTCTGGATCCATGTCCGTATAGCCGAGTGGTCCTACCATTTCGGTCATACCTTTGGTGCGCCCCCATTGTTCAACGGCCTCAAGTAATGCTTTCGAAACCTCGATATCGTCAATGAAGTCGATCCATCCGAACCTCACGCTTTTTCTCTGCCAGCGTTCGTTGGCTCGGTTATTGATGATGGCAGCCACGCGTCCAACAATCTTTCCGTCTTTAAAGGCGAGGAAATATTCAGCTTCGCAAAATTCGAAAGCCGCGTTTTCCTTCTTGTTGTGCGTATGTTTCTCGTCGCTGTATAGGTTGGGCGCATCATATTTATTGCCTCTATACAGGTCATAATGGAATTGTATGAAGTCTTCCAGAAGTTTCTGGCTATCTACTCTCTTTATTTCTATTGATGACATCTCTTCTTCTTTTTATCTATAAATAACGTCCAGAATTGATGCAAAGGTAGTGAAAAACTGACAAAAAGCCAAACATTTAACCTATTTTACGGCATACGAACAATACGTGGTTGCCATCTGGAAGTGTGGTGCCGAAGATGTATGTATCTCCACCGTCTTTCAGCTTGAGTTTCTTGCGCAGTACTTCTGCCGATAGTGGAAAGTTGCGCACTGCCACATTGGCGCGGTCTATACCAGCAAGTGCTTGTCTCAGTTCGCGCTTGTTTAAGGAGCATTGTTGCTTGACGATGAAACTTCTACCAGGGAATGATTTCACTGCTGTGTTGCTTAGGAAGAGGTGTGAATTGGCAGCCACCTGTTGCATGGCGAAGGCACGTCCCACTTCAGTGAAGCATCCGCCTTTCATGATACTGGCATTGGGTTCATAGAGATAGATGTTGTCCAAAGCGCTGTTGTCAGTTGCTGTGGGTTGGCAGGTTGGTGTTTCTGTTGTGTCGGAAGGGCAGAACCGTTGTTCATCGTTGATACAAATGAGTGTTGGATTTGTCGAAGCGCGATGGTCGATGACAAGCAATAGCTCCTTACATTCATTTTTCACGCTGACGATATGTACCTCGCTGGCACCTCCCAGGTCATCAACCGCCTTTCGCCAGTCGAGCATAGGCGATAGTTTCATGACTATATGTTCAGCCTTTTCGCGCAACACAGGCATCATGAGCGTGACATCTGGTGTGCAATCAGCCAGTCCGTAGGTGCGTGCGCCATGTTCGTCGCGCCTTGCCGGGTCTATGAATATGACCGTAGCACGCGCCATCTTGTTGACAAAGTCTTCTGCATCATCGTTGGCAACGGCGGCTTCCAACTGCAGTATGGGGAAGTTGTGTTGTGCCAGTTGACAGAGCATTTCATTGCGTTCCACGTAGGTTCGCTTGTCGAATGCCCTTGCCATGAACGAGAAATCGATACCCATGCCGCCTGTAAGATCCACATAGGAAGTGTCTTTACCGCCCCATCTCTCCACGACGTTTGCTTTGTATTGAGCCGTTTGTTGGCTCGATGCCTGTTCCATGTTGAGGTGTGGTGGGTATAGAATGTTGTCGCAAGCTGCCCAGTCGGGCAGTTTTCGGCGTGCAGTCTGCCATCCGGCAATCTGTTGCAAAGCCAGTTTCAGATCGATGTCTGACGCAGGTTTCGTCAGCGCCAACTGACGGATGTCATCGTTGCGATGTTGCTTGATGAAGGTAAGGGTGCTGTCGTTCATTGTTGGGAAGGTGGGATGGAGGACCGAAGGAGATGCTTCGGTAACGGTTGCGGCCTTTCTTCGCTGGTGGTTGCGGCTCTTTTGGGGTGGCTGTGGGCTGTAAAAACGAGGAGGAGTCAGCGTTGTGCGGACCCCTCCCAGTGTTATTTTTTCACGCTGATGTTATTTCACATATTCCGCGAAATCGGTCAGTCGCATATCGCCCTTGCGTGCCAATGAGTCGTGCATAGCGAATGCAGCGGGCAGATTGTGGCGTGTGTGACCGCCTTTGGCAATCTTCATGTAGTCCCACAACAGTTGCTTGTAGTCTGGATGTACGCACTGCTCGATAATGAGTTTCGCTCTTTCTTCCGGACATTTACCGCGCAAGTCAGCCACACCTTGCTCTGTTACGATGATATTGACATCGTGTTCTGAGTGGTCCTGATGGCTTACGAAAGGCACGATGCTACTGATGAGGCCGCCTTTGGCTGTTGACGGACAGGTGAAGATAGAGAGGTAAGCGTTGCGCTCGAAGTCTCCTGAACCACCAATACCGTTCATCATCTTCACGCCACTGATATGTGTAGAGTTTGCATTGCCGTAGAGGTCACACTCAATAGCGGTGTTGATAGCGATAACACCCAGTCGGCGAATGATCTCAGGACTGTTTGAAATCTCGCTCTGGCGCAGTGTGAGGTGGTCTTTGAAGTAGTCCATGTTGTCATAAACCTGCATGAGGCAGTCGTTTGACACGGTCAGTGAGCATGCTGATGCATCTTTCACGCGACCTGTGAGCATCATGTCAATGACAGAGTTCTGTATCACTTCGGTGTAGATATTGAAGTCGGGCACCTGCTTGTCTTGTCCCAGCGCACCGAGGATAGCGTTAGCTGTAGATCCTACGCCACTCTGCAAGGGGAGGAATTCCTTAGGAATACGTCCCTTGGCGAGTTCTGAAACGAGGAATTCGGCAGTAAGGAAACCGATTTTTTCTGTTACGGGGTCAGAGTCTTTGAAAGCTCTTGCCTCGTCGGGGATGTTACATTCTACAACGCCCACGAGCTTGTCTTTGGGTATAACTACATAGGGCACACCGATGCGATCGCCAACCTTTTCGATGGGGATAGCCTTGCGGTAAGGAGGATCGAGAGGTTCATAGACGTCGTGGATGAACTTTGCGTTGGGGTTGTGGAAGCTGTTCAGTTCGAGAATCACATGCTTGGCGAGGCGTGCAGCCGTTGGCGAGATGCCACCAGCAGCGGTCAGATAGACGTGATACTCGTTGCCACATTCCTCGATGTCGCATACTTCGAGTATAGCCCAGTCAATCTCACCATAGAAACCATAGCGCAGTTCCTGTGCCATGTGGCTCAGGTGCAGGTCGTTGTATGGGATTTCTCCCATGTTGACGCGCTTGCGGAAATCTGGATTGGTGGTATATGGAGCACGGTATTTAATGGCCTGTGCATTGGCCAGTACGCCATCTGTGGACTGTCCGGTCGAAGCACCGGTGAAGATACCAACTTTGAACTCGCGTCCAGCAGCGTGTTCTGCCTCTGCTTTCTTTGCCAGTTCTCTTGTGACAGCTTTGGCAACACCAGCTGGCGTGAAGCCACTCATGGCGATGTTGTCGTTGTTGTTGATCAGCGCTGCAGCTTCTGCAGCGGTCATGCGTGTATAAGCCATTTGTTTTATGTTTGGGTAGTTTATATTCCGTTAGTGGGTGCGAAATTACGAAATATTTGTTGAAAAGTCAAATTTTGAAGTCAAAAACTTTGTTTTTCGGTGTGTTATTAGTAATTTTGCAAAAGTAAAACTTAAAATAGAATGGAATCCAAACTCGTAATATACAATACGCTAACTCGTCAAAAAGAGCGTTTTGAACCATTGAATGCACCTCATGTAGGCATGTATGTGTGTGGACCTACCGTCTATGGCGACCCCCATTTGGGCCATGCTCGCCCTGCCATTACCTTCGACTTGGTGTTTCGTTATCTTCGCCATTTAGGTTATAAGGTTCGCTATGTGCGCAACATTACCGATGTGGGCCACTTGGAGCACGATGCCGATGAAGGCGACGACAAGATAGAAAAGAAGGCTCGTTTGGAGCAATTGGAGCCGATGGAGATAGCCCAGTACTATACCAACCGCTACCATCAGGCTATGGAAGCCCTCAACGTGTTGCCTCCGAGCATCGAACCGCATGCCACTGGTCACATCATCGAACAGCAGCAATTGGTGCAGCAGATATTGGACAATGGTTTTGCCTACAAGTCGAACGGTTCTATCTACTTTGACATCGAGGCTTACAACAAGCAATATAAATATGGTGAACTCAGTGGACGATCGCTCGAAAACACGAAGGATGAGAGCCGCGAGTTGGCAGGTGTGGGTGAAAAGCGCCACCAAGCCGACTTTGCTTTGTGGAAGAAAGCATCGGCAGAGCACATCATGCGCTGGCCTTCGCCATGGAGTGACGGTTTCCCCGGATGGCACTGTGAGTGTACAGCCATGGGCCGTAAGTATCTTGGCGATACTTTCGACATCCACGGTGGTGGTATGGATTTGATTTTCCCACACCATGAATGTGAGATCGCGCAAGCCATTGCATCCCAGGGACACCCTATGGTTAAATACTGGATGCATAATAATATGTTGACCATCAACGGTCAGAAGATGGGCAAATCGCTGGGCAATTTCATTACGCTCAACGAGTTTTTCAGCGGCAATCACCCATTGTTGGAACAGGCCTACAGCGCCATGACCATCCGTTTCTTCATACTTTCTGCCCACTATCGCGGCACTGTTGATTTCTCCAACGAGGCATTGAAGGCATCGGAGAAGGGCTTACAGAAACTGTTGCAAGGCATTGCCGACCTGAAGCGCATCAATGTCAGCGCACATTGTGATAGTGAGACCGAACATATTGTGAAGTCGTTGCGCCAGAAATGCTACGATGCTATGAACGACGATTTGGCTACTCCGCAGCTCATCAGCCATCTGTTTGAGGCTTGCTCGGTAGTCAACAAGCTCGTTGACCATAAAGCTACCATCTGTGCCGACTGTCTGAAAGAGCTTAGCGACACCATGCGCCTGTTCACATTCGACATTCTTGGTCTGCGTGAAGAGGCGAGTGAAACCAGCCAGGAGCGCGAGCAAGCCTTCGGAAAGGTGGTCGATATGGTGCTTGAATTGCGTGCCAAGGCCAAGTCAGATAAGGACTGGGCCACATCAGATAAGATTCGTGATGAGTTGGCAGCAGCAGGTTTTGAGGTAAAAGACACTAAGGATGGTGTCACCTGGAAACTTAATAAATGAGAACAATTTGATGTATTTTTACATTGTTTAGTATAAAAGCCTTTTTTTATAAATCATCGTTTAAACAGGCCGATGTGATATCGCCCTGTTTTTTTATGATCATGTTTTTGGGGCAATGCACGAAGCATCAATCACGTGTGTATAGGTCCTCTGCACCATGTATAGCATTGGAAGCCAGAAAAACCATGTTTTTCCGCCCACTCTTAAGAGTTGTGTAACATGATGGTATATAGTGTATTATAGTGCTATGCGAGTTGCGTTACTCAGCAATTTCAATGAATTTACTCAGCAATTTCAATGAATTTACTCAGCAATTTCAATGAATTTGGTCAGCAATTTCAATGAATTTACTTCGCAAATTCAATGAGTTTGCACATCAACGAATATTTCATTCGTCTCTTATAAAAATCAGTTAGCAGAGCAAATCAATTTGAATTACTCTGCAAATCAATTTGAATTGCTCTGCAAATCAATTTGAATTACTCTGCAAATCAATTTGAATTGCAGAACCAAGTGACCTTCATCAACAAGTAAAGTGCTATCGGTAGGCTATTTACCGAGATATGCTTCGCGCGTTAGGTATAGTGCAACGGTGCAGCAGCGCAGATACTCCTGCGACATATACACCATTCCGCCATAGGGATTGTCGGTTCCCCATGAGTTTTTCATCTTAAAGAACAGCCGCCCGTCGGGGTGGCGCGCCAGTCCTACTATCGTCATGCAATGGTCGTCATCGGGTCGTGACGAGGTGGTGTGGTCGGCTATGCCGCTACGAAAAGAAAATCCACTGTTGTTGATATCACCCTCCCAACAAACGGGATGGCGATGGTGCAGGGCACGCAAGACTATGGCAACCAACGAGTCTTGAGGCACGTTGAGAAAGGTTTCCCGCTCCCAGTTGTCGGGATAGTCTGCCACAATCATCTTGCCATAAGGCTGGGTAGGGTCGGAAGTTACCGCCATGTATTCCTCTGGTCCACACACACTGTGGGCAAACTCCTGTGGCGTATAACGTGCACCGAGCATGAACACCCACTGTGGCAACGGCAGTTGGTCGTGGGTAGAGTCGGGATAGGTGTCGAACGGCACAATACCTTTATTAGCCATCAAGCGGAGCAAGGAGTGTCCCATACCACGCTGTCGCTGTTTTCCCACCAGCCTCTTGATATAATAAGGTGATAGGTTTACCGAGTCACCTCGGCAGATATGTTCCGTCTCGATGGTGGCGAGCATGGCATAAGCCCAGCAGAGCGATTCGTTGCCTTGGTTTTTGACAGGAGTGAACGGCAGACTCACCACCTCTTGAAAATCCACAGGCGGTTGGTTTCTGCATCCTCCTGTCAGCAGGATGATACCGATGAGTAATATAGCAGTAGCGTGTTTCATGCATGCAAAAGTACATAAAGATGGGCGGAATGACAAAAGAAACGTCCACTTTCTTTTGTCATTCCCCCGATAAGCAGTAATTTTGCAGATGAAAAGAGAGTAAGACATGAATATAATACGCTTTCTGAAAGACTGGACGCTGCCTGTGGCAATAGCTCTTGGTGCAACAGTTTATCTGCTGTTCTACTATGTGCCGCAGCTCGACGGACTGGGCAATAGGCTAGGCCCCGTTATCGATGTGATATTTCCGGTGACGGTGTTTCTCACGCTGTTAGCCACCTTTTGCAAGGTCGATTTCCATCAGATGCGCCCCCATCGTTGGCATATTGGTGTGCTTGCAGCACAGGTATTGCTGGTAGTTTCCAATCTCGGCATCATCTTTCTGGTAGGAGACGACCTTGACCAACAGCTCATCTGGCAAGGAGTGCTTACTTGTACCATCGCCCCGTCGGCATCGGCAGCGCCCGTTGTGACGGGCAAGCTCGGTGGAAACATCAATACGATGACCACCTTTACCGTCATCTCAGCCCTTGCATCGGCATTGATGATACCCTTGGTGTTTCCTCCGCTGACCAGTACGGTGCATCTTACATTCTTCGAAACCTTCCTCATTATTCTGCAAAAAGTATCGATGGTGCTCCTGTTGCCGTTGGTCTTGGGCTGGCTGATGCAGCACTATGTGAAGGCGGTCTGCCGTCGCATTGCCTCCATGCCCAATCTGAGTTTCTATCTATGGGGCGTCTCGCTCACTATTGTAGCCGGTGTAACGGTGAAGAATATCCTGCACAGCAATGCACCATTGTGGTTGCTCACGGCTATTGCCGCATTGAGTTTCATGGTCTGCTTCGTGCAGTTCGGCATTGGTCGCGCCATTGGCAGACACCTTGGCGAGGAAATCTGCAGCGGTCAAGCCCTGTTTCAGAAGAACACCTCATTAGCCATTTGGGTGGCTTACCTCTATCTGCATCCTGTAGCATCGGTAGGCGCAGGCTGTTATGTGCTGTGGCAGAACATCATCAACTCAGCCGAACTGTGGCACTACCGCCGCACCCATCCCAATCCGTGACTTACTGAATAACATCGCAACATGACAATGACAAAGACCGATATCACGACCATCATTTTCGATGCCGACGATACCCTATGGGACTGTCAGACTTGGTTTGACCGTGCCGAAGAGCAACTTGCCGATATGCTTAAACCTTGGGTGAGCGACAGACAACGCGTGGCAGACAGCCTCTTTGCCATCGAGCGCGCTAATATGCCGCTTTTCGGCTATGGCACTAAGGCATTCACCCTGTCGCTGTTGGAGAATGCTATCAAACTGACCGATGGTCGCATCGGTGCCGATGTGCTACTCCAAATCATCGAAATGGGTAAGCGTCTGCTGCGTTTCCCTGCTACTCCGTTGCCTGAAGTGGAATCTACGCTGCGCCAACTCCACGAAGCGGGACGCTACCGGTTGGTGGTATTTACCAAAGGTGAACTGATGGGACAGGAGGATAAACTGTCGCGATCAGGACTGTTGCCCTATTTCTCGCATGTGGAAATCGTGTCCGACAAGACCGAAACCGCCTATCGCACACTCTGCGACACCCTTGGTGTGGATCCCCATGAAACACTCATGGTGGGCAACTCCTTCCGTAGCGACATTGCTCCGGCACTTGCTGTTGGCGCCTGGGCAGTACATATTCCCTTCCATGCAGTATGGGCATTGGAGAAATCGCAAGAGTTTCCACACGAAAGATTAACGAAGATAGAACATTTCAGTCAGCTGATGGACTGTCTTTAAATCATGGCGCTTGATGCATTGCCACTTATCGGATGATGGCAATGCGGCAAACGGTGCCCCGATGACCGTCGCTTGTAGCGGTCAAAACATGATAGACGCCAGAGGCCACGCGGCGCCCTTTGCTGTCGCAACCATCCCAGATATAGGTGCCACCCGTGCTGCGCCCACGTGCCACCAGCATGCCTGCCGTGTTTACAATGCGCACATCCGCATCGTAACTCAGTCCTTCAATGGTGATAGGTCCCGTATAGTCGGGGGCTACAGGATTGGGATAGGCGCGCACCACACCTTTCTCCATCTTTTCAGCGGCATCGGTAGCATCGGAGACCACAGCGCATAGCCCCTCTTCCGTGCCGATATACACCCGCCCAGTCTGTCCGTCGATGGCGATACTCTCTATGCGGTCAGACAGCAAACCGCTGTCGGCTGAGGTGTAATGAGCCACTTCGGTGGTGTTGTCGCTACTGATTACATAGACGCCGTTGCTTTCTGTGCCTATCCATTTGCGGTTGCCGCCATCAATAGCCATGGCAGTCACACTGATTCCATCCAACAGATAGTCGCCATAACCGCTGCCATCATTGCGCGGAACGACAATCTGCGTATATCCGTAGTCGGGCGATTGTTGCTGTTGTGGAGTGAGCATCAGCGGTCCCTGATTGGTGCCTGCCCATATATTGCCATCTTTATCTTCTGCCACACAGTTGAAGCTATAGATGTCGCGCAAGGGTGTTTCGTCTTGATTGCGCAAGGCATCGAAGCGGTCCACCTCGTCTGTTTCAGGGTCGATGCGCACCAGGCAAGGGTGATGGTGATGACTGTTGACAAGCCAAACCTTACCCGTATGGTCGGTCGTAGGATTGCGCAAGATGGTTAGGGGCGTGCCGTTATAGAAGAGTGAGGGATGGTCGAGTGACTCCATCGTGCCTTCACTGTTCATGCGGATAAGTGGGTGCTGGGTCTCGCTGTTGGTCATCCAAAGGCGATGCTGACGGTCGTAGAAGAGTCCATCAACACGCACATAGTTGTTGTTGCCCGGAATGGCACTTGCCAACAGACTATTGCCTGCGGTGTATTGAGCCACCGATTGCCCGTTGCGAAACTCAAAGAGGCCGTTGCCACAGGTCGCTATATAAAGATGTGTGGCATCGGCAGGGTCGATAGCCATGCTCACCGCATCCTTTTTCATTGGAGCATCGATTCGCTGCCAATGTCCCTCGCGGTCCATTTGCTGCCATTGTGCGGTGCGATCCATCTGTCCTCCGTCGTACCAACCGCCACCTACTCCATACAAACATCCGTTGACGAACCACAGACTGTTGAACTCGTTGTAGTGTGGTCCACCGGCATTTATCTGGCTGACGATGGATATATAGGCATCGTAGTCACCCCGGTAAGCATCGTAAATGGATTCAGGGAAATGGCTTGTCGAGTGCCAGTTGGCAGGATTGATGAGGTTGTCGGACATCCGCCCAACCATCACGCCGCTCGCTGCGGTATTGGCATAGAGGTTGCCGTCAACCGGCATCACATTCCAAACATCGCTGCCTAAGGTGTAAGTTTCTACCACATGGGCATTCGCCACATCTATCTTCACAATGCTGGAACCCACACAGAGGTAGGCGATGCTACCGTCGGTAACAATGCGGTGAACCTTCTTGCTGCCTGCCATCGTTGCCATATAGAGGTCGGGCATATTGGTCACTTCACCCTCAGGATTGATGAGGTCGATATTGGCATTGGTATAAATGGCGATGAGGCGATGGGCTTCGCTACACCATTTGATATGGGATAGCTGACCGCCATTCAGGCCGTTGGACCGGTCGAAAGTAGTAACCGACTGGTCGTTGAGGTTGTAGTGATAGAGATTGCCACTCGCTTTGACGAAGAGTCCTTGCTCCGCTTTCTCTATTTGTTGCGGTTCGCCATAGGCTAAATAATACTGCCAGGTGCCGGGCTGTGCATGGACTGTCGTCATGGCAAACCAGCATAGCAGGGTACATACACAACGACAGACAGCACCAAAGCTAATGTCGTGGGACATGAGCCATGATGCTGTCTGACGTGGGGATAGTATCATTTTTCTTATAGTTTATTTTCCAAGAGTTGCACGCAGATAGTCGGCCAACTTCTGAGTGGCACGTGCACGGTGGCTGATGGTGTTTTTGACATCCACTCCGAGTTCTGCAAAGGTGTGGTCGTAACCTTCGGGTTGGAACACGGGGTCGTAGCCGAAGCCTTCACTGCCGTGCTTCTCGTGGGTGATGGTGCCGTTGACAATGCCTTCAAACTCGGTCACTTTCTTCACAGCAGTGCAACCGCAGGGGCACACATCGCGTCGCTCTATCAGCGCAATGACGGTGCGGAAGCGTGCTTGGCGATTGTCTTTTCCTGCCAGTTCGGCAAGCAGCTTCTGCATATTGGCCTCCGAGTCGTGGCCTTCGCCACCAGCATAGCGTGCGCTATAAACACCCGGTGCACCGTTGAGAGCCTCTACTTCGAGACCGGTATCGTCGGCAAAACAGCTCACATGATAGTGGTCATACACATACTGAGCCTTCTGCAGGGCATTCTCTTCAAGGGTCTTGCCCGTTTCGGGAATATCCTCATGGCAGCCGATGTCGGCTAACGACACCACCTCGAAACGGTTTCCAAGGATGCTGCGAATCTCTTCCAACTTATGTTGGTTATTGGTTGCAAATACAATTTTCATCGTTATAGTTTGTCGGCGGCATCATTCCTTAGGGATTTCTTCCACCGCCTTTTTAACTTTTTTAATCTTTACTTTCATCTCGTCAAAGCCTTCGCCATAGACACCGATAACGGCACTTTGGCTTACAAAGGCGTTGGGGTCGATCATCTTGATGAGGCGGAAGATGTTGACGCTCTCATTCTTTTTGGCCAAAATACACAATACGCGGAGTTCCTTACCAGTGTACCAGCCATGGCCATCGAGGATGGTTACACCATGGTTCATCTGTGTGCCGATGGCATTGGCAATCTCCTGCCACTTGCGAGAGAATATCATAAACTGCACAGACTCCCTTCGTGCATTCATCACATAGTCGAGCACAAAGTTCTCCATCGTCATCACACAGAAACCAAACACAACCTTGTGGGCGCGCTCGATATAGGTGCCAAACTGTGGGAAGAACATACACGAACCGATGATACAGAAGTCGGCGGCTATCAGTACAGTACCCAACGATACGTTGTGATACTTATTGATAGATGCTGCAATAATATCGGTACCACCCGTAGAACCGTTGTTGGAGAATACGGTGGCAAGGGCAATGCCGCCAAACATACATCCTATAACCATCGACATGAAGTCCTGCCCTTCGCCCAGCAACTTGATGGGCAGGCCGTTGGGCTGTTTGGGCAAGATGTCTTGGGCAAACTTCAGCATGAAATAGAGCGTAACGATGGCATAGATGGTCTTCATTAGAAACTTGAAGCCCAATACCTTCAACGCGACAATCAGCAGAATGCCGTTGATAATGATATAGGTATTTTCCAAACGGAAACCGGTAGCATAGTAGATAATGGCCGACAAACCCGTCACTCCGCCACCTACAATCTCATAAGGCATGAGGAATACGGTGAACGAAATGGTATATAGCAGCAAGCCAACGGTGATGAAGAAATAGTCCTTCATCTCGTTCCACAGCATTTTGTGATTGATAGTCATATGCCGTATTTGATATTTATTTGCAAACGATGTTTACCATGCGTTTGGGCACTATGATGACTTTGACCACTTGCTTGCCGTCGATATACTTCGGTGAGCGAGGATCTGCCATCACGGCTTCTTCGATGGTTTTATTGTCAGCATTGGCAGCAAACTCCATGTCGAAACGTGTTTTGCCATTGAAGGCAACACCCAGTTTTACGGTATCTTCTACCAAGAACTCTTCATTCCATGTGGGCCATGGGGCATCGCAAACGCTGCCGGTCTCGCCCAAAGCCTCCCAAAGTTCTTCGCTGATATGGGGTGCGAAGGGGGCCAATAGTGTAACGAGGGTGCGGAGAAGTTCGCGGTTGTGACACTTCAACTGTGCCATCTCGCCAACGCAAATCATAAAGGCAGAGATAGACGTGTTGTAAGAGAATTCCTCGATGTCTTGTGACACCTTCTTAATCAGTTTGTGGACACTCTTCAACTGGGCTTTTGTGGGCTCAGCATCGTCAACGAGCAGTTTGCCATCGGCGTTGTCGCGGCTGTTGCCATAGAACAAAGCCCAGAACTTCTTCAAGAAGCGGTGGCAACCGTCTATGCCGTTGGTGTCCCAAGGCTTAGACTGTTCTACCGGACCAAGGAACATTTCGTATAGACGTAAGGTGTCGGCACCGTAGCGCTCAACAATCATATCGGGGTTGACCACGTTGAACATCGACTTAGACATCTTTTCAATTGCCCAGCCACAGATGTATTTTCCGTCTTCAAGGATAAATTCTGCATGCTCATACTCTGGTCGCCAAGCGCGGAAAGCATCTTGGTCGAGCACGTCGTTGCTGACGATATTCACGTCAACGTGTATGGGAGTTACATCCTTGTAACTGCCTTTGAGGTTCAGACTGACAAACTTGCCCTTGTCTGCGCCCTCGTCGTTGATGCGATATACAAAGTTGCTGCGACCCTGTATCATGCCTTGGTTTACCAGTTTCTTGAATGGTTCGTCCTCGCAACTGTAGCCTGAATCAAACAAGAACTTGTTCCAGAAGCGTGAATAGATGAGGTGACCGGTGGCATGCTCTGTACCGCCAACATAGAGATCTACGTTGCGCCAGTATTCATCAGCCTCTTTACTTACGAGGGCTTTCTCGTTCTTAGGATCCATATAGCGCAGATAGTAGGCAGAAGAACCTGCGAATCCGGGCATGGTGTTGAGTTCGAGAGGGAATACGCTCTTATGGTCTATCAGACTCTTATCTACTACTTGGTTGGTCTTGGTATCCCACGCCCACAACTTGGCACGGCCCAATGGGGGCTCGCCAGACTCTGTTGGCTTGTATTCGTCTATTTCAGGCAATTCCAAAGGCAGACATTCCTTCGGAATCATATAGGGCATATCGTCCTTGTAATATACGGGGAATGGTTCGCCCCAATAGCGCTGACGACTGAAGATGGCATCGCGCAGGCGGTAATTCACCTTGACGCGGCCCAGTCCGTTGGCTTCCACATATTTCTTGGTGGCGGCAATGGCCTCCTTCACGGTCAATCCGTTGAGGCTGAACTTTGCTGAAGCAGAGTTGCAGACAATGCCTTCTTTGGCATCATAGCTCTCTTCAGAAACATCAGCGCCTTCTATCAGTGGGATGATGGGAAGGTTGAAATGCTTGGCAAAAGCATAGTCGCGCGAGTCGTGGGCAGGTACTGCCATGATGGCACCTGTGCCGTATCCGGCCAATACATACTCTGAAATCCAGATGGGAATCTTTTCGTCTGTGAATGGATTGATAGCGTATGAACCAGAGAAAACACCTGTCACTTTTTTGTCGGAAATACGGTCACGCTCAGTACGCTTCTTCACATAGGCGATATAGTCGCTTACTTCGGCTTTCTGAGCATCGGTGGTGAGTTCGGCAACGAGATCTGATTCAGGAGCAAGAACCATGAAGGTTACACCAAACATGGTATCGGCACGAGTGGTGAAGATGGTGAAGTGCTTGTCGGAATCGGCCACATTGAACTCTACTTCGGTACCTTCGGAGCGTCCAATCCAGTTGCGCTGAGTCTCTTTCAAAGAGTCGGTCCAGTCGATTGTGTCGAGACCGTCGAGCAAACGCTGGGCGTATGCAGATACGCGCAGACACCACTGGCGCATCTTCTTCTGCACTACAGGGTAGCCACCGCGTACGCTGACACCATCCACTACCTCATCGTTGGCAAGTACCGTGCCGAGTTGAGGACACCAGTTGACCATGGTGTCGGCAAGATAGGCTATGCGGTAGTTCATCAACACTTCTTGCTTTTTCTTCTCAGAGTACGATGCCCAGTCGGAAGCAGTGAAGTCCAATTCCTCTGTTCCCAGTGCACCACAGTCTTTAGAACCCATCAGTTCGAAGTGTTCTATCAGTTTGATGGTAGGCTGTGC
This sequence comes from Prevotella sp. P4-98, assembly GCF_002251405.1. NCBI lineage: Bacteria > Pseudomonadati > Bacteroidota > Bacteroidia > Bacteroidales > Prevotellaceae > Prevotella > Prevotella sp. P4-98. The sequence goes on from NZ_NPJC01000066.1 coordinate 24,965, forward strand.
TTTGTGTGAAGAAGTGCTGTAGTATGATTTGAACATGCGTTGGAACGCCCATTGTGTCCATTTATAGTAGATAGGATCGCAAGTGCGTACCTCGCGTTCCCAGTCGAAGGAGAATCCAATCTTGTCCAACTGCTGTCTGTAGCGCGCAATATTCTCTGTAGTAGTCTTCTCTGGATGCTGTCCGGTTTGTATGGCATACTGCTCTGCGGGGAGTCCATAGGCATCGTATCCCATCGGATTCAACACGTTGTAGCCCTGCTGGCGCTTATAGCGAGCGTAGATGTCGCTGGCAATATAGCCCAATGGGTGACCCACATGGAGTCCGGCTCCAGAGGGGTAGGGGAACATGTTGAGCACGTAGAATTTCTTTTTTGTAGGGTCTTCTGTCACGCGGTAGGTTTTCATCTCTACCCAGCGCTTCTGCCACTTCTGTTCGATGTCTCTAAAATTGTATTCCATATTTTCGTATTTTTTGTTTTCTTCTTATTTATATAATATTACTGCAAAGGTAGTGCAAACCGAGCGAAATACAAAGAAAAACCCCGTTTTTCTTTTATTTAAGAGGTGTAGCACTATCTTTATGATGACCTTGTAAAGCGACTCACGTAAGAGAAGAAATAAGAAAAAATGAAATTTCTTTTGCTTTTCACTCACTTAATCGTACCTTTGATGCTTCTCATCTTAGGTACTCCCGTTCGGAAAAGCATAATAAAAATGGTTTTTTCTTTTGCTTTTCACTCACTTAATCGTACCTTTGTGATTGCATCACCAAGTGAAGTGACCCCAAGAAGTTGGACGGGTTAAACATTTACGTATTTAATTGAGTCATTCTGTATTGTACTGGACTCATACCATTTAACTTGATTTTTATTCTTTTATTGTTATAATAGTCAAGAT
>NZ_NPJC01000067.1:0-624 GCF_002251405.1 Prevotella sp. P4-98
AGCCGTTGGTCTATCACGCAATCCACTCCGATAAGGCTGCCGGAGAATATCAGACACTGTGCCACAAACCACAATACCGACTCGCTGATCTCGCCCGTAGGCGGAGTGAAAAATCCCATGAAGGCAAACACGATGGCTGTGATGATGCAGACCAGCGATGCCGTCTGCTTATAACGGATACTCTTCATGATAAGAATCTGCGGTTAAGCAGTGCCCCTCTCGCCTCAGGGGAGCGAGGCACTGCGGTTAGGTTCAGCCCTCCACTCCGCTACCGCCACTTGGGGTACCGCCTGTTGACGAGCTACCGCCGCCACCGTTTGAACCTGGGTTGCTGTCGGTCACTTTTCCAGGGATGGGCAAGAGTCCCTCCTTGTTGGCCTCCTTGATACCCATGCACTCGTAGGCGTGGCGGTCTGCGCGAGTCGTTGAGGTGTTGTTAAACTTGCCGCCGAGCTTCTTGCCGCTGAAGGGGAGGAAGCGGAGGTTCACACCGGCAATCTGTGCCACATCAAACTTGGATGGGTCGCTGACCGCCTTCTTGCCGTCGTTGCGGATGGAGTTGTAGAACGTTCCGAGTTCGCCCAGCTTCACCTTGTAGCCCTGCGCCAGCAGTTCGTTGATGCA
>NZ_NPJC01000068.1:0-6874 GCF_002251405.1 Prevotella sp. P4-98
GAATTTTATCTGTCTCATTGTTGGACAGAACCCCTCTCGTAGATTTGCTCGGCAAAAGCGAACCTGCCGAGAAGTTACAAACTGTAAGAGAATTAAGTCTTAAATTTATTTAGTGGACACTAGTGATTCTTCTGCCTCCTATAAACTCTCCCCTAAGGGTGAGAACCGTAACAAGGCTTGGGTTGTATTATTGACATTGTTTGCAATTCGTAAAACAGCGAACATACAGATTTTAAGAAAACCCTCGAAATGAAATTACGAGGGCATAATAAGGTCAAAGAGTGAAAACGTCTAACGATGATGTTTATTTACAGCAATCTTCGTTCTTCTCACACAATTCCATGTTGAAGAACTCCGAAAACAACTGCTGAGCATACGCCCAGTTCTCGCGGTTGATGCAATACTTAACCTTAGGCGTTTCAATCTCACCTTGTATAAGTCCTGCATCTTTTAGAGCCGACAGATGTTGGCTTACAGTTGCCTTGGCAATAGGCAACTCCTCATGAATATCTCCGAAATAGCAAGTGTCCTGCTTCGCCAAGAACTTCATGATAGCGATACGAGCCGGATGACCAAGAGCCTTTGCAAATCCCGCCAACGTTTCCGTCTTTATACAATATTTCTTTTCTGCCATAATATGCGCTTGTTTTGGTTTTGGTCGCAAAATTACGAACAATATTTCAAACCACAAAACCTTTGTTCGTAATTTAACGATTTTTTAACACTGTAAGCCCCGGCATTGGTTGCTGGGGCTACTGATATTCCACTTACTTACGTTTCCTTGCCATATATTCTATTGCCAATACTTTCAGAGCTACAATATCTGATTGAACGTCCACCCTAAAATCATAATCATAAATGCAGCTGTGTCGAAAAAGAAGCCAATGTATTCAACATGAAGTTGGATAATACATATATTATAGTTACACCTCCAGTCAATATCGTTGTCCTTTGGTGTTTTAGATCACTTCAAAATAATTTTGGCACATTGACATAACTTTGTTGCGTATCAGGTCAAGTATGTCACTTGGACCGAGAACTTGAACGTCACTGCCTAAGGACAATATGTAATCAATCACATCATCGCTTCCAAAGGTATAAAGCGTAACCTTTGTTATGTCACATCCGTCGTTTTCTTCACTGTTATAGAAGAAACGTGTTTGTGATTGTATCTTCATCAGAGCAATGTTGTTTGCCATCAGAACGACCTCCTTCTTTGACTCTTCTCCTTTATGATATCTCAATTCTGGTGCCATAGAAATGGCTTTGTGCAATTTGAAGTATTTGTTCTGGACAAAGCGTTCACCTGTGTTCTCAACTTGTACAAATTCTGATACCATGTAATACTGATAAGCAGGTTCCCCTTCCATGCTAAGCATTTCAACACATGTTGAAGGGTACTCACCCTCTGTAATACTAATGATGAACCATTGATTTTGTCTAAGGACAAGGCCATAAGGGTTGATGCGTACAGGCATGTGCTTTCTTTTCTTGTAATCCCAAGTTATTGCAAGAAGTACCTGATGATTCTCTATTGCTTCCATTATAACATCCAAATATTCCATGTTGAAGTTTTGATCTATGGATATTCTTCTTCGGATGGAATCATGCTTATAAAGCAATGCATTCAAGGCCATAGCATTTGTTGACCATAGCAAAGGCGAATCATCGTAAAGGTCTGCTTTGTTACGGATGTAATACTTGTTTTTGTCATTGCCACCTGTTTCACACAATATCTCTATACCATACAGCTCTTTTATTCCTTCGCGGTAGCGGTTGAATGTTGTGCGAGAAAGAGGACAACCTTCCTCCATACGACTTGTTACCCATAATTCATTCAGTTTCGAAAAGCTGATATGACCATGGGACACGATAGTTGAGATGAACCATTGATAGAGTCGTATGGTTTCACTGACTTTTGTGCTTACAGATTCCTTTTTCATTCCTTCTTTGCATAATTGGGTACGTGCAAAGTTAGTGTAAATATTTGAAATAAGCAGAAAGTTTCAGAAACAATCCATGTTTTGTTAGGATTAAATAACATACTCTGTTATTCTTTGTCAACAAATGTACCGTTATTCGGTACAGTAACACGCTTTATGCATATAGACATTTTTTGTATTATACGCGTGTGCGCGTAGATTTTTGGGTATTAAAAAAGTTGTGTCTTATTCCATCTTTTATATATAACTTTGCCAAAAATTTGAAATAGACAGCAATAAACTTACAATAAATTCAACTATGGCAAACAAGGATAATTCAATTGTCATCATGACTCACAAGCAGCAGCATGAGCTCATAGAGTCGGCTGTTCGCAAAGCATTACGAGATTATCAATTACAGCACGAATTCAGAGACAATCAGACAAGACTTCTCACGGCAAAAGAGACACAACAGATGCTTGGTTGTTCTGCAACCACTTTGTGGCGATTAGGGAAGCTCCCCGATGGTGGATTATATCCAGTTCGTCTTGGTCCTCATAAGATAGCATATAAGTTGGATGACATAGAAGAGTACATTACCTCACAGAAAACATATAAGAGATAAAATTATGAAAGAGAAAATATTAAGCGTTTGTATCACGATACTGGGATCCTTTCCTAATGTAATCCCTTTCGCAGTAGAGTTTGCAATTTTTTTCATATCTGCTTTTGGAGCACTGGGTGTTGGATTGCAGCATAGTTTGGGATTCTCCATGACAATAGCATTATTCTTAGTGGGAGCTGTTGTATTGAACGGAGCCTTAGCTATTGCTTTACGTTTATCAAATTGGACAATAGTGAAATTTGCAACAATAGGGAAAAAATACGCTGCTCCATATATTATAAAGGATGTGCGTGAGACTTATGCCCACAACTCTCTTTCTGACAAGGCTAGAGCAGAAGTGCTTGCTTTGCTTAGGGAGTATGGAATGGATGGTTTGCCTGAAGATATAAAGAATTATATACGCAATCAACAGGCTTTGGAGGAAATGATCACGAGGCTTAGAAGAATTGAAGAAGATAGAATAAAGAAAAGAAACATCCTTGTTGAGGAATATACCAGGCTTTTCTTTGCCGGACGATTAGAGGACTACCGTTCATTGAATGAATCGATCATTCGATTTTTGGTATGCATGGACGCTGATATGCGCTATGAACAGCTTGCTTGCAATAAGTCATATTCTAAGGCAGACATTAGAGTGTTTTGTTCGAACGTACAACTGTTTTGTGAAATACCTGTCGATGTTATGGCAAAATTCCAAGAAAAGGTATTTGGTAACTGGTTCCCTAACACGTCATTGGATTCATTGATAAGCAATTTCAGCAAAACATCTTCAAGCAAATTCTCGAAAATATCTGATTCTGTCTCACTTGAGGAGATAGTTGAGGATATGAGAAGAACATGTAATCCGAATAATAATGAAAGCATATAAGGATAACAGTATTGACATCTGTAGCCTCTATTATAAAGAGGTAGGACATTTCCCTCCTTTGACTGCAGACAAGGAGAAGGAAATCCGCCATTCTGTTGTGAATGGAACCATGACTGCTCAGAAAGGACGAGAGTTGCTAATCAATGGCAATCTTCGACTTGTTGTGACTGTCGCAAAACGATATTCTGATAAAGGCGTGCCTTTAGAAGATTTAATCCAGGCTGGCAACATGGGGCTTATAGAAGCAGCCAATGCGTTTGACTGGAGTAGAGATGCATACTTCTCGTCCTATGCCACCCATTATATCAAGAAGGAGATATTCCTTTGCCTTCGTCATGCAAATGCAGTTGTACTTCCTGATAAAGAATATGCTCTTTACAAAAAATACGAGCAATACGTCAACAAGTATGGCATACCTCAAAATGAGGAGGCAATAACTCGTTGTGCAGAGTTTTTGGGAATAAGTATTGAGAAACTGGGCAAACTGGTAGATGGCGAAATCTGTACTCCTATCTGTGATGGTTTGACATACACTGATGATGATGGAATCACGAAGCAGGTTGACCTCCCTGACACTTCATACAATGAAGATACAATCTGTGACAATTGTGACTCCATGTCATTCGTTGAGAACACGACCAAAGAGCTTTCACGTAGAGAGAAAGATCTTCTTTTCCTTTACTATGGCATATCATGTCCCCAGATGAATTACGAGCAGATAGGCAAGAAGTATCGCAAGAACAAGCAGTGGGCACATCGTGAGGTGCAGAAGGTCTTAGGCAAACTGAAGACCTTGCCATCCTTACAAGCATTTGGACAGCGCAAGGCTGTTTAGAACAACGTTCTTCGCTTATACTTGTATATCATCCAACATACAGGATGTTATATTAGAGCCTCTAATCTAATCGTACTTTCCCAAAGTTTTGATAAAACATCATAAAACAATCCGAATTCTGATTTATGAAGACTTATCAACCCTTTGAAAAACTTATCAAAACACTGGCACAATCTTGTCACAACACAGCTTAAAGTGTTGACTCTCAGTGATGTGCTACTTAGAGGAAGTTAAGTAACGAACAAACAACTCTCTAATTATAACGGGTGCTGACGAACAATCAGTACCCGTTTTTTGTTGCCCAAAACAACACTAAAACGCTGTTCAATATAACGATAGCGTGGTACATGACACAAACATGCGCCACGCTATCCCGTTTTAAGGTTGGGTGATTATGGACGGAATGAAGCATTGATTATTTGTACCAATCTTGTACCAAACACTAAATGGTGACGATGTGAACATTAACAATGGTAATAATCAAATAATCAATGTATGGGATATAGTACTCTTAAAATACCGAAGGTATGCCCCTATTGCAAAAGCACTTTCTTAGCAAAAACGATCAAGACGGTGTATTGCAGTAGAGAATGTACATGTGCTGCGTACAAAGAAAGGCAGAAGAAGGAAAGAATATTGCAAGTTCAAATGGATTTGTTGAAGAGCGTCAAGAGTAATGGTGAAAACTATATTACCATAAAAGAGGCTATTCAAATATTCACTACATCTCGGAGTACTATTCGTAGAATGATATTGAAGCATCAAATTGAGTTTCGGAAAATCAGCTCACGAAAAACTTATGTTAGTGTTCAATCTTTAGAAGCATTGTTTCCATTAAGGCCCGAACCGCTTGTGATTGAGAAGAAAAAGAATCCTCACATATTCGACATGGATCCAGAACACTGTTATACTATCGGGGAAATCTCAAAGCGTTTCGAGGTTACTGACTATAGTGTATATAAGCATATTCGCCAATACTCTATTCCAATTAGACAAATTGGGAATTATGTATATGCTCCAAAAACGGAGATTGATAAATTGTACAATAATAAAAAGACTAATAAATGAAACACAATCCAACCAAATGTACAGTAAAGCTGCGGAAAAATGAAGAACGAGAAGTGTGGTATCTGTACATTGAATCTTACCCCGTTTTCGTCAATGGAGATCCACAACCCAAACGTATAAGAGAGTATCTAAACCGTTCGATAACAACGCCAATCTTTAACAAAAGTGCTGTTGCCCGTTCAAACGGGAAGGTTAGAACATACCAGCCTAGAAGAGACATAAATGGGGTGATAATATGCAGAACCGAGGTTGATAACGATGCTTGTAGATTTGCAGATCGAAGGAAAAATCAACTACAGCATGAATATGACAATGCCTATCTCTTCTCCGAAAGTGAGGCAGAACAAGTTCAACAGATGGAACGCTCGCAACAAGATTTCTTATCGTACTTTAATAAGATCATCTATTCCAATCATCCTAACGCCTCTAAATCAATACTAATAAATTGGAGGCGGGTTGCAGAACTAATTAAACTATTTGTAAAGGAAGATACACTTCCTTTTGCAAGTATCAACATTAAAATGCTGGAAGATTTCAAAAGGTTTCTTCTATCAGCACCCCAAGGAGGAAAGAAAAAAGGGCCTATTTCCCAAACAACAGCAAGTACATATTTTAGTATCTTTAAAGCAGCATTGAAGCAAGCATTTATTGATGATTATCTCACAACTGACCTTTCTGCAAAAGTAAAAAACATTCCCGTCAATAGTGTTAGACGAAATTACCTTACCGAAGTAGAACTTAATCAATTAGCAAATACACCGTGTGATATTCCTGTTCTTAAACGAGCCGCATTATTCTCCGCATTAACAGGTTTACGTCATTGTGACATACAGAAGATGCGTTGGAGTGAAATCCAAAAGGAGGGTGATAGCTATCGTCTAAATTTCACTCAGCAGAAAACCAAAGAAGTAGAGTATATGCCAATTAATGAGCAAGCCTACAAACTCTGTGGTACACCAAAAGAACCAAACCGTCTCGTATTTGAGGATCTTACCGATGCTGCATGGATTTCTAAGCCCCTGAAGCGTTGGTTAGAAGCAGCAGGAATAACAAGAAAGATTACTTTCCACTGCTTTAGACATACTTTTGCTACATTACAGTTAGCAAACGGCACTGACATCTATACCGTATCGAAGATGCTGGGGCATAAAGACGTTAAGACCACACAGATCTATGCAAAAGTAGTGAATGAAAAGAAGGAAAAAGCTGCTAACGCAATCAAGATAGATAGTCTATAATCTGGTACAAATAATCAATGCTTCATTCCGTCCATAATCACCCAACCTTAAAACGGGATAGCGTGGCGCATGTTTGTGTCATGTACCACGCTATCGTTATATTGAACAGCGTTTTAGTGTTGTTTTGGGCAACAAAAAACGGGTACTGATTGTTCGTCAGCACCCGTTATAATTAGAGAGTTGTTTGTTCGTTACTTAACCTCCTCATATCTAATCTGTGCTGACATATAATCAGTTATCAATATTTGGTACAAATTGGGGACAAAACAATCGGTTATTGTCCATCTTGACCTTAGTTTCAAAGAACACGCTGCAAAG
>NZ_NPJC01000069.1:0-42384 GCF_002251405.1 Prevotella sp. P4-98
AATATATTGACTATTATAACAATAAAAGAATAAAAATCAAGTTAAATGGTATGAGTCCAGTACAATACAGAATGACTCAATTAAATACGTAAATGTTTAACCCGTCCAACTTCTTGGGGTCACTTCATTAGCATCTCTGGATGCAGAGATACACTAATTTTGCAAGAGATACAAGAAGATAGTCCAAAAAACATGTCATAGGCATCGTCCTCAGCTGGCATCAAAGTCTATCAGCTCCTTGCATGGAATGAGAAATGGATATGAATAGGTTTTGAATGGTATTTCTTTGGATATTCCCGAAAAAACAATTACCTTTGCAAGGATTTTTTAATTCTCATCCATTACATTTTTATATGGGACAAGACATCAGTAATCTCTATCAACTCGACGGACGTGTTCCCGTCGGCAAGGCCGTACCCTTCGGTCTGCAACATGTACTGGCCATGTTTGTCAGCAACATCACCCCTATCATGATTCTGGCAGGTGCTATCGGTATCGATAGTGTCACCAGCAGTATGCTCATTCAAAACTGTATGATTATTGCCGGTATCGGCACGTTGGTACAGCTCTATCCGATATGGCGCATCGGTTCACGGTTGCCTGTCGTCATGGGTATTTCATTCACCTTCTTGTCGCTGGCCATCAGCATCGCTGCCACACAAGGCATGGGTACACTGATGGGGGCCGTAATTATCGGTGGATTGGTAGAAGGCACACTCGGCCTGTTTGCACGCTACTGGATTAAACTGATTCCACCTGTGGTGGCAGCAACGGTAGTAACTGCTATTGGATTCTCGTTGCTTCCCATTGGTGCCAACTCGTTTGCCGGAGGACAAGGAGCTGCCGACTTTGGCAGTATCAACAACTGGATTGTGGGCAGCATCACCCTACTCACATGTCTGCTCTGTCAGGTGTTTGCAAAAGGTTTTCTTCGCTCACTATCTGTTTTGGTAGGTCTTGTGGCAGGTTACATCCTTGCCTTGTGCATGGGCATGGTCGATTTCAGTGGCATCGGTAGTCGTCCTATCCTGTCATTGCCCCATCTGTTGCCTTTCACCCCAACCTTCAATATCGGAGCCATTCTGTCTATCGTTGCCGTCTATCTGGTATCTGCCACCGAGACTATTGGTGACACGAGTGCGCTCTGCAATAGTGCTTTGAAACGCGACCCCAACGAGCGTGAGATGGGAGCCGCTGTCAGTTGCGACGGTTTCGTCAGTTCGGTATCGGGACTGTTTGGCTGTAGCCCTATCACCTCTTTCTCACAGAATGTAGGATTGGTTGCCATGTCGGGCATTGTCAACCGTTTTACCATCGCCACGGGTGCCCTCATCATGATTCTGGGTGGAATATTCCCCATGATAGGTTATGCACTAACCACGATTCCACAATGTGTTTTGGGCGGTTGCACGCTGATGATGTTTGGCAGCATCCTCTATGCTGGCTTCGGCATGATGGGCCGTTGCGGTTCATCTCATCGCAACATGGTCATTGTCAGTCTGTCGCTGAGCGTCGGACTTGGCTTCACCCAAGCCACAGAGATGTTCAACATCTTCCCTGAGATTGTCCGCACCGTATTCGCCAACAACTGTGTGGCAGTGGTGTTCCTATTGGCAGTCATCCTCAATCTCGTATTGCCTAAAGACAAAGCCGAGGCTTAAACACCCTATATTCTATGCGATTTTCCCCATCCACATGACCGCTTATTGATCATGATGGATGGGGATTTTTTCTCGAATCGGGTGTTAGGATTTAGGAGGAACCTGAGTGTTCTGTTCAGGAAGATGAGCTGTTTGATGTCAAGCGCGCACCACATCTACCACATGACTGCCTGCACCGATGAGATCTGCACGCTCGGAAATACTCTTCTGATAGGCTATGAAATGGGCAAAGGTCTCATCACTCATACGATTGAGTCGTGTACGCATATAATCAGAGGCACCATCAGGCGAGAATATCGTCACTCGTTCCAATCCTGCATTTTCGTCCAATCGATTAATATCCTCCAAACGCACATAGTCATACAGTTCGTCTGCCTGTGCTTGAATGTGGAAATTCTGATCCACTACTCCCCTATCCAATAAGCCTCCTATTCTGTCTTCGTCAAAACAATACGACAGAATGCTATATTCGTTCATCAGATAGGCAACAAAGATCAGACCTCCTGGCTTGGTCACGCGCTTGGCTTCTTTTAATGCTTTCAATTTCTCATCATCACCAATAAGATGATAGAGCGGACCAAGCAGAAGCGTGACATCTGCCGATGCTGTAGGCACAAACGGCATGTGGCGTGCATCGCCCTGCACAACATCAGCTGTTGGTTCCCGTTTCAAAAACACATCAATATTGCGACGCACCAATTCCACAGCTTTCACCTCATAGCCTTCTGCCATGAGTGCCGAGGTGTAGCGCCCTGTACCTGCACCAATATCAAGCAAACGATAACCGGGTTTCAGAAATCTGCGCAGATGGTACATGGTGGTTTCAAACTCAACAATACCGTGTCTGCGCAGTAAGCGCAAGTCTTCGGGATGTTTGTTATAATGTTTCTCTATATTGGATAATGCCATAATGCTGTTCTATTACGCTTGTCGAATGAAAGCGCAAAATTATGGGATTATTTTGAGACAGCCAACTATTTACGTGTATTTCTTTCCCTGTACTTGCAATTTCTATAACATGACGAGAAAGATCAAGCCAAGACGTCCCATCTGCAATATTCCATTTATAGAATCGACAGATGGGACTATCTTGAACCAGAATCGGTCAGAAAGCTATGGTAAGTAGCGCATGTCAGCTCACCCGTTTCTTGCGTTCGCAATAGCGTTCACACTGTGCACAGATGTCGTAGCCTAACATGGCTCCTAAGATAAAATCCTCTTCTGGAGAAAGATGACACAACGGTTTTGTGACCATCATACGGATAGCATCCAGACATTCACGTTTGCCAAAGAAGAGATTGAGGCGGTCGTTGCCGATGGGCTGGATGATATAATCAATATCCTCGCGCTTCAGCTTCGACACGGCAAAAGTTTCATACTTTTTGTTGAAGGTGAACAACACCATACGGCGCACACCTTTTTTATACTCATAAATATGGTTCATCAGAACCTTCAGATCTATTGGCATGGTGACTGACTGCATTGTGACTGGAGTTTTGGCCAAATCGCTTATAGGATTTGGAGATTGTTATTGACTATAAAAATGGTTTAATGGCTTCGAGCCATGTATCGATGCGAGTGTCTGTTTTGTCGCTTTCGTTAATATCGTCAAGGGCAAGTCCTAAGAACTTTCCATTCTCTACCGCTTCGCTATCGGAGAAAGAATAATCATCGGTTGGAACTCCTTCGAGCAACGTTGCACCTGCAGCTTTCACTACGTCGGCAATTTCTTTCATACCGCTACAGAACGTATCTGAATAAGAATCGCTGTCTCCACAACCAAACAGGGCAACGGTTTTTCCGGTTAAGTCGGCGCTCTTGAGCGTTTCTACACCAGAATACCAGTCATCCTGCATTTCGCCCACTCCCCATGTGGAAGTACCGAGAATGAGGTTATCGTTGGCTACTACGATATCTGAACTGATATTGGCAACATCTAATGCACCCACGCCGAGCTTGGCGGCTATGGTTTCGGCAATTCCCTGGCATGTACCTGTGGAAGAACCATAAATAACAATTGTCGGTTTCATCTTTTCTGATTTACTATTGCTTGTTGTTGAATCTTGATTGATGCTGCGGGGATCAATCTTCATGAGACAGACACACCCGCAAGAAACGTTTCTTGTTTGCGGTTGCAAAGTTAGAGGTTTTGCGCTTATAGTGCAATACCTAAAAATTGTGGTTCTATTTATTTGGCTTAACGAAAGCGTGAGATTTCTGCTATCAATCATCATAATACACGCCACAACGAACTTATACAACAGACAATATCACTTCATTTCCTGGATGAGGAAAAAATCTGCTTTTCTTCGTATTTCGCTCGCTTAATCGTACCTCTGCATCACGGATGCGAAGGTACTCACGATCGGAAAAACTCAAATATAATTTGGTTTTTCGCTCGCTTAATCGTACCTCTGCATCACGGATGCGAAGGTATTCACGCTCGGAAAAACTCAAATATAATTTGGTTTTTCGCTCGCTTAATCGTACCTTTGTATTTTGACAAAGACAAAAACGACAAAATGCCAGAAAATACCCGACATAAGATATGAACGTATTTACAAAAATCATAGCCAACGCCCTTGCTTTGCCTGAGCGAGGCGTGGACAATACTATACAACTGCTTGAAGAAAACTGTACCGTTCCTTTCATCAGCCGATACAGAAAGGAACGTACTGGCAACATGGATGAAGTGCAGGTGGCAGATATTGCACTCATGCGCGAAAAACTACAAGATGTGGCTAAACGCAAAGAAACGATCGTGACGACAATAGAGGAGCAAGGAAAAATGACTGATGCGCTACGAAAACGTATTGAGGATTGTTGGAACATGTCGGAACTGGAGGACATTTATCTGCCCTACAAGCCTAAACGTCGCACAAAAGCTGACATCGCACGTGCACAAGGATTAGAACCGCTCGCCAATACCATCATGCTACAACGGGATCCTAACCCGCAGATGACAGCACAGAAATACGTCAAGGGTGATGTGCAGTCTGCCGACGAGGCATTAGAAGGCGCCAAATTTATTATTGCCGAAACGATAAACGAAAACGAGAAGGTGCGCAAAGAGATACGCAACGTATTTCGCCATAACGCAGTCATCACATCGAAGGTTGTGAAGACCAAAGCAGAAGACGAAGGTGCACAGAAATACAGCGACTACTTCGATTTCTCTGAACCTCTGAAGCGTTGTTCCTCACACCGACTTCTCGCCATGCGTCGCGGAGAGAAGGAGGGATTTCTGCGTATCAGTATTTCCGCCGATGACGATGAATGTAAGAACAGAATCCGCAGAATATATGTACAAGGACGAGGCGATTGCAGTCATTTGGTCGGCGAAGCGGCTGACGATGCCTTCAAACGCCTGCTAAAACCATCAATAGAGACAGAATATGCCCTATCAAGCAAACAAGCTGCCGACAACGAAGCTATCAAAGTTTTTGCCGAAAATCTGCGTCAACTTCTCTTGGCTGCACCATTAGGACAAAAACGCGTGATGGGCGTAGATCCCGGATTCCGTACCGGATGCAAAGTTGTCTGCCTCGATGCCCAAGGCACATTACTCCACTTTGAAGCCATCTATCCCCATGCTCCTAAAAACGACCGTCAAGGGGCTGCTCGTCAAGTACTTGACATGGTGAAGAAATACAAGATAGAGGCTATTGCCGTGGGCAACGGTACTGCAAGTCGTGAGACTTCCACATTCTTGAAAGAGATTGGACTTGATACAGATACCAATATCTTTGTAGTGAGTGAAGATGGAGCATCGGTCTATTCGGCATCAGAAGCGGCACGCGAGGAATTCCCCAACGAGGACGTTACCGTGCGCGGAGCCGTATCGATAGGCCGACGACTGATGGATCCGCTTGCCGAACTTGTGAAGATTGACCCCAAAAGTATTGGCGTGGGACAATATCAGCACGATGTGGATCAAGGAGAACTGAAAAAGAGTCTTGATATGGTGGTGGAATCATGCGTTAATACCGTTGGAGTAAACCTCAACACGGCAAGTCGTCACCTCTTAATGTATGTCAGCGGTCTCAATGCCACAACCGCCAAAAATATCGTGGAATATCGTGAAAAGAACGGGGCCTTCAAATCGCGTGCAGAACTCAAGAAAGTTCCACGCCTCGGTCCTGTAGCCTTCGTGCAATGTGCTGGTTTCCTACGCATCCCTGGAGCCAAGAATCCACTCGACAATAGCGCCGTTCATCCCGAAAGCTACGATATTGTGAAAGCAATGGCAAAGGACAAGGGATGTACTGTGGAACAACTTATTGACAACAAAGAACTACAAAAATCAGTTGACCTCAAGAACTACGTTTCCGACACGACCGGTATGCCCACCCTTACCGACATCATGGCAGAACTTCAACGGCCTGGTCGCGACCCACGTGCAGCCGTAGAAGTATTCGAATTTGACTCACGCGTACATGAGATTAATGACCTGCAAGTGGGAATGCTCTTGCCAGGAATAGTGACCAATATCACCAATTTCGGAGCATTTGTAGATATTGGTGTTCATCATGACGGACTGGTACACATCTCACAACTGGCAGACAGATTTGTGAAAGACCCGAATGATGTGGTGAAATTACACCAACATGTAACAGTAAGAGTGACTGAGGTTGATATAAAACGCCAACGCATATCGTTGTCGATGAGAGGTTTATAAACATTTAAAACAACTATGAAAATTACAGTATTCTGCTCTGCCAACGAGCATATAGACCCCGATTTCTTCAGTATGACAGAAGAGTTGGGAAAATGGATGGTAGCCAACCATCACGACCTCATCTTTGGAGGCACCAACCAAGGACTGATGAACTGCATCGCTAAAGCCGTACACGATGGAGGTGGACGGGTCATCGGCGTTGTACCATCACTTGTAGAAAAAGGTGGACGAACATCCGACTATATCGATGTACATATCCCCACAGATAACCTTGCCGACCGCAAGAGTCTGATGATTGACCAATGTGACGTGGTGGTTGCTCTTCCTGGAGGTGTTGGCTCGCTTGACGAAATCTTCTGTGTAGCAGCTTCAAAATGTATCGGATACCATGCTAAGAAAGTCATCCTTTATAATATGAAAGGATTTTGGAACGCACTCATCGCACTCATGGATGACCTCGACCAAAAAGGAATGATTCGCGGAAACTGGCACAATATGATTGAAGTGGCAGACAATTTCGAACAACTCAAACAATTGCTGAACGCAATAAACGACTGATAACACATGAAATCAATAGGTAGCATCATCAAAGGAAAACCTACCATGACGGAAAGAACAGTCTATTCCATGCTGATGATATGTGGCATTTCCCACTTTCTCAACGATATGATCCAGTCAATCATCCCGTCCATCTATCCTATCATCAAAGACAAATTTGACTTCTCCTTCGCACAGATAGGCATCATCACCTTGGTATTCCAAATGACTTCGTCCATCCTACAACCTTTTACTGGCTATTATGCCGACAAGCACCCACGCCCCTACGCCCTGTCGATTGGCATGTGCTTCACATTAACAGGGTTGCTGTTGCTGGCATTTGCAGAAAACTATCTTTTAATCCTTCTGGCAGTAAGCGTGGTAGGCTTTGGCTCATCCATATTCCACCCTACTGCATCACGCGTGGCACAGATGGCTTCAGGCGGCAAGAAAAGTTTGGCACAAGCCATCTTTCAGGTAGGAGGAAACGGCGGTTCTGCCATGGGGCCACTCTTAGCCGCCATCATCATCCTGCCTTTTGGTCAACATGCGATTGCCTATTTTGCTATTGCAGCACTACTTGCCGCTATCATCATGATAAGGCTTGGAACATGGTTTAAAGCGCGACTAGTCTATGCTGTGAAGCATCCGCAAAAGGATACGGGACTGAATACCGACATCTCCAAACGGGCGAAATACGGAGCACTAACCATCTTGATTCTGCTCGTATTCTCAAAATATTTCTATACTTCCTGTATCACAAGTTACTTCACGTTTTTCCTGATCCACAAGTTCGGCGTCAGCGTACAAACATCACAAATCTGCCTATTCGTTTTCCTGACCGCTTTTGCCATTGGCACATTGGCAGGAGGAATGTTTGGAGACAGATTCGGAAGAAAATACGTGATATGGTTCTCCATCCTCGGTGCAGCACCATTCGCATTAGCCATGCCATTCGCCAATTTCACTTGGACGATAATCTGCGCTTTCCTTTCTGGATTAGTTATTGCATCGGCATTCTCCTCGATTGTGGTTTACGCCACAGATCTGATGCCCGACAAGGTGGGATTGATTGCCGGCATCTTCTTCGGACTGATGTTTGGATTGGGTGGTCTCGGATCTGCCTTCTTTGGATGGTTGGCAGACAAAACAAGCATCGAATTCATTTTCCAGGCAAGTGCCTTCCTACCATTATTGGGCATTATCGCAGGTTTTCTGCCAAACACCCAAAAGAAGGGAGGGCATTAGGCCGAAACACGAGAACCACGACTCACCACATGACGACTATCAACAAACTGTCGATTGGTAGTTTATCTGTTCCCGAAGCCATCCCGAACTCATCCCGAACCTTTTTCGATTGGATCCCAGTTGAAAAAGGTTCGTTCTCGTCAACTTCCCAATAACTTCTCGATAGAGGTTCATTCGGCCTTTACTAGTGATGCGATAAATTTCGCTTAACTATATTTATATACTTAATATTTAATCACTTACAAGTGTTCTTTTATTTTTTGATTTGAATTTGATAGAGTAATTTTGCAGCTAAAACTGCAGAATTATGAATATCGGCAAATATATCTTCGCTCAGGTCATTGACTTCATACCTCGCTATCAGTTCGACAAACTGGTAAAGAAGTACAAAGGTGACTGGCATGCAAAGGATCTGATATGCTATAATCAGTTGCTTCATCTCCTGTTTGGACAGATTACAGGATGTGATTCCATTCGTGATATTTGCTTGTGTCTTGAAGCTCACGGCAGCAGCATTTATCATCTAGGAATACGCAAGACTGTTAATCAATCCAATCTGTGCCGTGCTAACGAGAAAAGAGATTACCGCATCTACGAAGGACTTGGAATGTATCTCATCGGCATAGTCCGACCTATGTACTCCAATACAAAGGTGGCAGAGATAACGATAGATAATGTTCTCTATGCCCTTGACTCTACGACTATCTCAACAAGCATTGTCCTAGCAGCATGGGCTTTGGACAAGTACAGTAAAGGTGCAGTCAAGATGCATACTCAGTTAGATCTTCGTGGAAGCATTCCTGCCAACATCCATATTACAGATGGTAAATGGCATGACAGTAACGAGCTGGATGAGATTGTGCCTGAGCCACTTGCGTTCTACATGATGGATAAGGCATACGTCGATTTCCTTGCCTTGTATCGCTTTCATAAAGCTGGCGCTTATTGGATTAGCCGCCCCAAAGACAATATGAGGTACGAGGTCACAGACCATCGCCATGACTTTGAGGCAAGCACAGGAATCTGCGGTGACTTTACCATAAAGCTGACTACCCACAAGTCGAAAAGTCCATATTCAATCACTGAAGTAGCTACGTTGATAAGAATCTCAGCTCTCGAAAGAATTGATTTGAGAGACCTCATCACTAAGCCAAAGGACTCAATCATTCAAAACCAAAATGTCAAAGAACTCACTTTATTTGATGAATTTTAATAGCAGTGCGAATTAATCGCATCAGTACTAATTAAGAATTAAGAATGATAAAAGTGACTTTTCACGGCTGAAAAGTCACTTTTTTCCATTTTGAACGGTGTTTTTCCGTTTTGTCTTTTCTGTTTCCCCTTTTTTCATTAATTTTGCAGCAGATTTTTGTAAATAACTGAAAAAAAATAAATTAGGAATGAAGAAAATGGTTCTTTCTGTGATATGGCTTGCGATAGCGGGAGTATTCACAACCATGACAATGTCGGCTTGCTCCGACGACGACGAGAACAACAGCACTAATGGTGGTGGCATTACCATCGAAGGTGTTGACCAGGCGGAGTATTTCCGCAAGAACCTTGGAATCTTTGCCGAAAACGACAGCATCCTCCTTCCAACGCGAATGACTGTCTTGGACGCGCTCACTCCTACCGTCTATAGCTTCTTTGTAGAAGATATGGAGGAGGCAGAGAGGTTGTTCCTTGCTTGGATTCCCGACAAGGCTCTCGATGGCGTGAGCCGCAACGGCAGCACCATAGTCTATGCTCCCCGCGACGCACAGGGAGCGTCACAGGGTACCATCACTTTCCGCGCTGCCCTGCCAACGGAAACGGCTACGCTTGCCGTGGTTGAGTTCAACGGAGTGAACAAGATGAAAGGCATCGACAAGATAAAGTTCCAGCCTGAGTCGGCGATGCCAGACAATTATGACATTTATCCCAGGCCTCTGACTTTAACTGATATAGAAAATGGCAATTGGTTTTATCGAAAAGTGCCAAAAGAAGAGATTTTTACATGGCATGATGATAAGGAAAAATTGACTATTTACTATACTTACCCCTTAAAAGTACGCTTAAATAAAGTATATAATTATAAAGAAGTTTGGTATTCTCCGTTTTGTTATGTTTGTTTTAGAATTGCAATGGATAATGACCCAAAGTTTAAAGCAGAAGTAATAAAAAGGCTTAGTAAACCTCGAATTGAAGTATTCGTGGGAGGGGGGCCTATATCGTACCCCGGAGGCATACGTACCACTTTCTACTCTTATCTCTGCGGGAGAGATGAATTGGTTTGGGGCAGATTGATTAATAATTTACCTCCATCTGGTGACTATTGGCTTATTCGTTGCTATGCTGTTAAGGATGGTGAAACAGTTAGTATTCCACTGATGAATTAACGTGAACTTGATGAAATATATCTTACCAGGGTCATAGGGACAGTACGTAGGTTCGTTATTTGTCGCGAATCAGTGGTACCTGTCCCTATGACCCTAGGCACTATTTTATAGACAACTTGAAATAATGACATTTTAGTATAATCACAAATGAATGGTATCATAACGAGGAATGTTATCCGTGTAGTTTTTATAGTAGCCATCCTTTTTTCTATTGTAGGGTGTTCGGATAACGATGAAAACAACACTACACCCTCATTGACTTCCACTAATGTGGTGGAGGTCGTTTTCTCGCCATCCGGCTTCGGTGACTTGGGCTATAACGACATCATACTCACGGGACTTGAGGAGTCGCGCAAGCGGCTGGGCTTCGACGTCATGATGCATGTGCCCGCATCGGTGGAGGACGGTATCGCCATCTACAACAAATGGGCGCAGAAGACCGCCAAGGACGAGAGACGGCTGTTCATCTTCGCCAGCAACCAGTATGAGAGTGCCTTGCGTAACTCCTCGGTGCGCCCTTCGGACGCCAACAGCTCAGTGCTGCTCTACGAGACCCACGAACCCATCGACGGTGTATATACCTTCCGCATAGGCATGTATGGCGCGGCATATCTCATCGGTGCATACACAGCCCTAACCAATAAGGATGAATCTGACTACAAGGCAGCCGTGCTTGCCGCCAATCCCTTCGACCGTAATGTTGACGGAGCCGCACAGGGATTCCGCGACGGGTTCATTGAGGCAGGAGGTGCGGATGCCACCATATCTTATATCTCCGACAGGGACGGCGACGGCTACAACATGCCCAATGAAGCATACGCCCTCTGCAACCGCCTATACGAATCAGGCCACACCTTCTTCTTCCCCGTGGCAGGCGGCAGCAACAAGGCTGTATATCAGTTCTCGCGCAACCAAGGTGTCTATACTGCGGGTATCGACGGTGACATGTCTGCCTATTCGGGCCTGATGAACTGTTCGCTCGTCAAGAACATCGGCAGTGCCACCAACGACTTCATCGCCCTGTGGCTTGATAAGAAGGAAATACCCCAACACCAGGATTTCCTCTGGGATTCGGGTTATGTCAACGTCATCTATTGTCACGACTGGAAGGAAACTGACGCACAAGGCATAGAAACATTCAAGAACAATATCTTAGGAAAGGAGACAAAGTATGAAAAGAGCAAGTAACTTCTTTAACTCCCAATTAATAATAATCTTCCTCCTCCTCTCCTCCTGCTCCGACGACAACAACATCGCCACCGACAGTCCTGAGGTCATCTCTAACCGCGAGGTGAAAATAGCCGTGGTGCTCAAGAAGGGCGACCGCCAGGAGCGCGTGCAGCGCATACTCGACATGGCACGCGAGAACATCACAATGGCAAGGGGTGGGGTAGTGCCATCCTACGAATACTACGACGAGGACACCACTGCCCTCGCTTCCTTGGCCGTGGAACTCGCTTCGCGCCAGGATATAGCAGCCGTGGTGGGTTGCTATGACGACCAGCACACCAAGACGCTCGCCTACGAGTGCGCCAAGACCGACAAGACCATGTTCACCTTCAACACCTCGCAGGAGTTAGCGCGCATCTTCGGTCAACACGGCAACTACTGGGGACTCTCCGAGAGTGACATCACGCAGTGCGAGATACTGCTCTCGCTCATGGCTGATGGAGGGGTTCAATTTGATGTAGCCCTGCTTGCCTGCGACAACGACTACGGACAGACCTTCGTGGATTGGTTTGCCTTCCAGGCAGCCGAGATGGGACTTAATCCCGTGGGCCTTGCCACATATAAGGACAAGTCGGAAATCCCCGATGCCTATCTCAAGGCGTGCGCCAATAATCCTACCTTGACATTATGCGTGCCAAACAATGCCGAGGAGGCTTCCATCATGTACGAATGTACCAAGATGGACAACTTCTCCCATTTCTCTGTACCTTTCTTCACCGACCGTGCCTACGAACCCGCCATGCTGAAGAACGAGGGACTTGTGGGACTCAACCTTGTGGCTGACCCCGCTTCGGGCTTTGGCGTGGTGTATAAATCTCGCTTCGGCGAGGCTCCCATCCATGGCGATGCCGAGCTGTATGATGCCATCATGCTCACCTGTCTTGCAAGCCGTTATGACGAAGTGCATAATCTCGACAACCTCAACTATGCCGTCGGCACCCTGCTCTACTACCACTCCGACAGTCAGGGCGGATGGATGTCGGGCAACATGAAGCAGGCTTTCGAGACGATTGCCGAGGGCGGTGTACCCGAGGTGAGCGGTGCCGTGGGCAAGCTCGATTTCGATCCCAAGAACTACACGCTCATCACCCATTCCACCTACGACTTCTGGATGGTGTATGAGGGACAGTTCCTCTCGCTCAACTATATGAAGCGTTCCGAGGGCGAGCACTCCTCGTCTCCCATAGTCAGCTGGGAATGGAACAAGACCTACCAGCAGCAGTTCGACGAGCACATGTCCGACATTGGCTATCCTGCCCTCACGGGCAACAAGGCGGTCATCATTGCCGGTTCGGGCGGTTGGGAGAACTACCGTTTCCAGGCCGATGCGCTCGAATACTACCAGATGCTCCGCAATTCGGGCTATAGCGACGACGACATCATACTCATCATGGCTGACGACCTCGCGCAGAACGCCAACAATCCCGAGAAGGGAGTGGTGCGCCGCTCGGTGGATGGAGACAACCTGTATAAGAACGTTGTCGTTGACTACCGCCTTGAGGACATCACCTACAACGACCTTGCCGTCATCTTCTCGGGCAAGCCCGACGTTGCCCATCCCGAAGTGCTCGACAGTGGCGCAGGCGACAACGTGCTCTTCTTCTGGAGTAGTCACGGCATGCCGGCAGGACTTGCCCTTGGCGACATCGACCTAGTGTCGGGTAAGCAGATGGCGCGCATACTACAGAAGATGAGCGACGAGCAGCGGTTCCGCAAGATGATGTGGATAGTTGAGGCATGCTTTTCAGGCGGAGTGGCAAAGGAGTGCGAGGGCATTCCCGGACTGCTCGTGATGACGGCAGCCAATGCCAACGAGTCGTCGAAGGCCGACCTGTGGTATGCCCCCTATAATGTCTATCTTACCAACCGCTTCACATCGTCCATCATCTCCCGTCTGTATTCCGACCCTGCGACATCTCTCCGCGACCTCTACAACGTGGCGTTCACAGGAACTCTCGGTTCGCACGTCACGATATACAATGCCGACAACTACGGAAACCTCTATCAGAACACAATGAGGGAATTCTTGGGGAAGTAGGAATTAGGGATTAGGTCACTTTTAACTTTATTGACCAACGACTTTCAATGGTATTTCGGCGGCAAAGTTACGAAAAAACATTGAAAGTCGTTGGTCAATAAAGCATCACTTCCGATAGTACTAATAACTCATTCCACTTTTATAATCTACTATATAGCCTTGGCACACCCAATACTGTTCTGACTCATCAAGAGATTCAAAAGCTTCATCTACAGGAGGATCACATTCAGAAATCATTATATCTTTATAAGTTTTATTAATGTAGATTTCGGCTGTTTGAATCATGATTTCGTCTCCCCCAAAGTACTTGCCAGCTTCGATAATAATCTTATGGTCACCCGGGTTGAAATTATCACATACATGATCATTAAATTTTGTACTGAGACTCGTCATGATACAGAAACTCTCGAAAGCATAGTTCGTATAGAAGGTTTTATCACCCATTTTCTCAATAAGTTCCTTTCCTGTAATTAACTTTGGAAGGGCAGCGCTATAATATAGTCTTGTTCCATAAGGATAATCAAAAAAGTCACCTTTCTGTACTTTACCCCAAAACCAATTACCAGATTTAACTTCTTCAAGGGTTAAGTGGTGCGGCACGCCATCGAACACCCCAATATTGTCTGGGTTTGCCGACTCGGGCTGGAACTTTATTTTGTCTATGCCCTTAATCTTGCTTACGTCCTTGAACTCCACTACGGCAAACGTAGCAGTCTCAGATGGCAAGGCTGCACGGAATGTGATAGTGCCTTGCTTTGCACCTTGGGCATCGCGCGGAGTATAGACAATGGTGTTACCGTTGCGGACAACAGCCTTGCGAGCCTCTTGTGGAATCCAAGTGAGGAACAATGTCTCAGCTTCCTTCTCGTCTTCCACAAAATAGCTATACACCGTGGGGGTAAGCTTGTCAATGGCTTTCATTCTGAATGGGCTGCCAAGGATGTCATTCTTGGTAAACGCACCAAGAAACTGACGGAAATACTCAACCTGGTCAACACCGTTAATTGTAATACCGTCACCATTATCTTTCTTGTTGTCATCATCGTCAGAACATGCCGACAATGTCGTAATGGTGCATACGCCTACTATCGCAAGCATAATAACTGAAAAAATAGTCTTCTTCATACTCAAAATTATTAATTAATTCAATATTTCGGCTGTAAAGTTACGAAAAAACATTGGAAGTCGTAGGTCAATAAAGCAAAAATTTTGGTCAATAAAGATAAAAGTGACTTTTTCGCAGCACTTTTAACTTTATTGACCGATGATTTTCTTTATTGACCGATGGTTTTCTTTATTGATTAGGTGGTTTGCCCGATGTTTTGTAACTTTGCAGAGATATTTTGAATAATTCACTGAACTTTCGCTTTAATTATTAATTATTTTAATTCCATTCTTAATGACAAGCCCTTTCTCTCTATTCTGCTCTACACCTCTAAGGTCATAGATGCGCTCACTGTCTTTTGTATCTACTATAGCAGATTTCAGAGATGTCGGGGTGGCGATGTTCTTGAATTCCTTCCACACCTCGGCATTGCGGTAGGCCTGCTCCGAGCCTTCGGGCACGATGAGCGTTGCCTGCTCTGTGACAGGCGACTGGAATGCCTCCCAAATGATGTTTCGCAGCGATGTGTGCGAGAGGTCGGCTTTCTTCAGGCTTGTGCCGCGGAACACCCAGTTGCCAATGCACTCCAAAGTCTCGGGGAAATCAATCTCCTCCAAGGCAGAGCAGCCGTTGAAGATTTCGTTTTCTAAGGCAATTAGGTTCTTGGGGAGCTCGACGCTCTTGAGACTTGTGCAACCAGTGAACAGTCGCGGATGGATTATCTGCAAGTCCTCGGGGAATGTCGCCTTCTCCAAGGCAGAGCAAAAATGGAACGTGTAGCTACTTATATTTGCGGAACGTGGTATGCTCACCTCCCTCAGTGATAATGTAAAGTTGTAGGACGCGTAATACGATGTCGATGTAAACATATTATTCTTATATTTGTTAAAATGATGGGGATGGGGGCTTTTGGGTGATGGTTTCATTTTATAGCGCTTTTCTTGCCAAATCAGAGCTCAAGTGCACTTAACTCTGCTCTCTGGCTTTACGAAAACGTGGTGTTAGGCCTACTATTGAGGCCGTGAAGGGTTGTGTTTAGGTGCTTGTAAGTGGATGTTTAGGACGAGTAGAGTGTGTCTTTGGCGGTTGTTGGGCAGTATGGTAGTGAGGTGTTTTTAGAGCCTGTGAGGGGCTTTTGATGTGGGAGGGTGGAATGTGCAGAATGGGTGGAAAAGGCTTGATTCGCCGTGAGAATGCCTGGGTGGGACCGAAAGTGCTGCTATCTGCCTCGGCAGGAGCATGGCGAATGGCAGTATGCTGGTTTGTGGTTGCAGAAGGGTGTTCTGCCAGCCATGACGGAGGCAAATCGTCGAGTTGCCGATAGTTTCTCGTCGGCATCTCGATCGACGTTCGTTGCTCTTTCGTTCGTTTTTCGCTTGTTCCTCGTTCGGTCCTCGATAGGTCTTCGATAGACTAACGAATAACCAACGAGAGACGAACGAGAGACGAACGAGGACCTAACGAGAAGTTAACGGGAACCGAACGAGAAGCGATCGGGAAACCGTGGTCTCTCTGTCGGGACCGAATGGTGTGTTGAATTACTTGTTTTGTAAACATAAGTGGCTTTTTAGTTGTAAATTATTTGTTTAACTTTTGATTTGAAGGTTTCTTTCTTGTTTTGGAAATCATCCTCGGCTTGAAATACAAATATACAACATGGCACCCACGGAATGCAAGAGTTTTGGCACGTCACGCATAGAAATTTAATTATATTTAACTATAGTATAGATAAATTTACTTAAAATTATTAAACGCGCACACGGATAGCACGGATGACACGGATTTTTTGGCATTGGTGCTTCCTAGGCAGTGGTGAAATGTCACACAGAAATCAATCATCGGAATTTAGAGGGAATTTAGACGGATGTTTTGGGGTTGCCTATGGCAAGATGTTTTGGAGTAGCGAAGACAGAGTGAGAGCGCGCTTTCACTATGCTGAGTCACGACAAAACAAACCATAGGTAAATCTTTGGAGGAAATCTTTTTGAAGAAGTTGCTTCGCAAGAATTTTTTTTTGCAATGATATATATGTTGGCACAAATAATCACGAAAAAAACGAGCAACTATTGTAGGTTGCTCATTTTGCGATACTTATTGCAGATGGAGGTATATTCCCCATTGTATATACTGCATCTTCACTTCTTGGGTCAAATGAAAATTTTGCATGATCTATTAGTTTGGTTGTATCAATCTTTAGTAGGGATTTTCCCCGATGGTTTAGGGAAAAACCTTTGCGAAACATCGGGAAAATGTTTTCCTTTGCATCGAGAACAAGATAAAACCCTTGCAAAAGGTCTGGTGAAAACCAAAGAGTAATAACAATTAAAATATAGGAGATAAAGGTATGAAGAAGATGATGATAGCCCTGATGAGTCTGCTGACATTCGCAGCTACAGGCAACGCTATGAGTTATGAGCAAGCCCGTAACGAGGCTTTGTTCCTGACCGACAAAATGGCTTACGAACTCAATCTCACAGAAGACCAGTATGAGGCCGTCTATGAAATCAACCTTGACTATCTGATGGGCGTTACAAGTTACGATGATGTTTATGCGCTGGGATGGGAGCGCCGCAATAGCGACTTGGCTTTCGTTCTGTTCGACTGGCAACTGACCGCCTACCGAACTGCTTCATATTTCTATCGTCCACTCTACTGGCATGGAGGATATTGGCACTTCGGCATTTATGCCCGCTATCCACGTCGCGACTTCTTCTATTTCGGGCGTCCAGTATTCTACGCTTCCTATCGAGGCGGGCACTCTTGGCGAATGAACGGAAACCGCAGTTGGTATCAGCCACGCCGCCATGTCTATGCACCCAAACATCATCGCAACCACTTCGGTATGAAGGATGGTTGGGATCGAGGTGACTTCCGTAATAATCACCATAGCATGCGCAATAGTTCTACACGTACCACAGTAAACCGCGACTGGCGACAGAATAACTCACACCATCGCTATATTGACAGGAGAAACGACAACGACCGTAATTGGAACAGCAATCGCGACAACAATAGAAACAACGACCGCGGCTGGAGCAGCAATCGCGACAACAACAGAAACGGACAATCGTTGGGAGGATACCGCAGTCGTGAAAATGACAGAAAAAGCACATTAGGCGGTAGCAACAACAGCCGTCCTACCACCAGTAGCAACCATTCTTTTGGTAGCGGAAACCGTTCATTCGGCAGCGGCGCCACCCGCTCTGTCGGCAACAGCAGTAGCAATAACGGCGGAGGCCGCAGCACGGGCGGAGGCCACAGTTACGGCGGACGTCGATAACATACGCACTTCAGCATTCATCACCCGTTGCACTTCGCGCATCGGACAATGGGCATAGACAGCAAGGATAGCTTTGTTGATAATGCCATGACCCACAGCCACCACCCGTTGATCGGGATAGGTGGCTGTTATATATTCTAAGAAATCGACAGCACGCATCATCATAGTTTCCTCACTTTCCACATCATCAGGCCATACCAATCCTTTTAGATCAGGTATGAAACGTCCAGTAAAAGCTCCCCAGTCGCGCTCACGAAGCAGAGGTGTAGTAACAACTGGCAAGTGATGCGGCCGTGCTATGATTTCAGCAGTTTCCACCGCCCGATGTAAATCGCTTGCCACAACAGCATCGATGGGTTCCTCTGCCAACCGCTTGCTGACGGTTTCTGCCTGTTGGATGCCATGATCATTAAGTTTACCTTGGGTCTGCCCTTGCATGATCTGCCGGGCATTATCAACGGTCTCGCCGTGACGGATGAGATAGATGGTAGTCATTCTGCTAATATTCCTACATGAAGAGGTACTACATCTGTACCCATATCAGCCAATGCCTGCGACATGTGGCGCAGTTTCTGAGATATTTTTCCGTATTCCATGGCGTTTTGCTCGAAGGCAGATACTCATAGTCATTATGTCCGACATCATGGCAGGTGTCGAAAAGATTTTCAAGATTGTAAAAACCAATGGCATGTACTGCCGTCTTCTTATTTTGTGCACCAACAATATTAATTCCTGCCAACAGCAGGAACACCAAGGCCACCCATAACTTTCTCATTGTGATTGCAAGTTTTAAATTATGGTGCGAAGTTATATAAAAAGAACGAGATTAGCGAGAGATTTTTTCTCTTTCGGTATATTTTAACACAAATAATGGATAAAATTTGGTTGATTGGCAAAAAGTTTGTACCTTTGCAACCTCAAAGCGAGAATTTGTATTTACAACATTAAATAAGTAACAATAAAAATGAAAAAAGGTCTTCATCCAGAAAACTATCGCCCCGTCGTGTTCAAGGACATGTCCAACGGCGATATGTTCCTTTCGCGTTCTACCGCAAAGACTAACGACACAGTAGAATTCGAAGGCGAAACTTACCCAGTGGTTAAAATCGAAATCTCGAGCACCTCTCACCCCTTCTATACCGGTAAGAGCAAGCTTGTGGATACTGCAGGACGCGTAGATAAGTTCATGAGCCGCTACGGTAAGGCTGCAAAGAAATAATTTCCACAGAAAAAACGAATTAAAGGCGCGCCCACAGTAGTTGCATATGCTGATGGTCACGCCTTTTTTGTTTCTAACAATAAACATAACTAAACTGTATTCTATGAAAAAGTTTTTCGTTGGTACTCGGCCTGCTGAGTATGGGTATTTTCATTTCATGTGGCGATGACGATGATTCCAGTAACGGTCCCGTCATTCCAGCCAATGTCAACAACAACCGTAATACCAGCGGACCTGCCGAGGCACAGACTCGACTGGAATTTCCTAAATTGAACAGCAACGGTAACAGTTCTGTTATTGTTCATAACAGCGAGCTCAACTACAAGACAGGTGAGACCGGCGTCAACTACTGCACAGAATGGGATAACGGCATCCGTGCACAGCGCTGGAGTTGCTATCAGCTCTATGCCAGCATCAACTACAACCAGAACGAGAACGTGAAACGTTACGACACAGGCGTTTCCACACCAGAGATTCCTTCTCCTACAGGTCAGTATCCCAACGACCCCGACTGCACAATATTCCAGTTCAGCAAAGGCCCATATAAAAACAATGGTTTCGACCATGCGTTTTTATATCCATTCACCTACTCTATTAAGCCCCATTTCAGTCATTATAAATATAAAAACATTTTCGACTGGTCTAACGAATACCGAAAACATTATTGACTGATCCAACAACCGATTTAAGTTAAGACGACATAAAACGCCATACTCATATAAAGCAATAGTACCATACACACTTTATTCCATTACACAAGTAAACAAATTTCATTATCAGACAAAAAAAACGCTAATACCACCGTTTTCGTTAAGCCAGATGAGCAGAGTTATGTTTACATGAACTCTGCCATGGCGAGAAAACGTGCCATATAATGGAACATAATGATTAACCCATGATTTCACCATCAGCAAACAGACAAAAAGCATTCTGCATTTCTCCACAATAACACCCATTCCACTAAAAAACGCTAAATAGTTTGGTTGTCACGCAGAACATTCGTAACTTTGCGATTAGTAAACCAAACACTTTTCAAACAAGATTAAACAATTAATAAAATAAAGATGAAAACGATTTATGATTTCTCTGTAAAAGACAGAAAAGGAAAAGAAGTATCACTAAAAGAGTATGCCAACGAAGTATTACTCATCGTCAATACCGCTACCAAATGTGGATTTACACCACAGTATGAAGAATTGGAAAAACTCTACGAGAAATACCATAGCCAGGGATTTGAAATCCTCGACTTCCCCTGCAACCAGTTCGGACAACAGGCTCCTGGTACCGATGAATCCATTCATGAGTTCTGCAAACTCACCTATGGAACAGAATTTCCGCGCTTTAAGAAAATCAAGGTCAACGGAAACGATGCAGAACCACTCTACCAGTTTCTAAAAGAACAGAAGGGATTTGCCGGTTGGGATATGTCACACCCTATAGCACATGTGCTCGACGATATGCTGAGTAAAGAAGACCCAGACTATCGCGAAAAAGCAGATATCAAATGGAACTTCACCAAATTTCTGATTAACAAGAAGGGACAGGTAATAGCCCGTTTCGAACCAACAGAAAAGATAGAACATATCGCTCAACAGATTGAAACATTGCTGTAAGCGACACCTATTATTAAATATAGCATTCCAACAATAACAAACGAATTGCAAGTAATGGAACATACCAAATGTCTGATTATCGGTAGCGGACCTGCCGGATATACTGCTGCCATCTATGCGTCGCGTGCAAATCTTGCACCCATAGAATACTGCGGATTGCAACCCGGCGGACAACTCACTCAAACTACTGAGGTAGAAAACTTCCCAGGATACCCACAAGGTGTGGATGGCAACCAGATGATGATGGATCTAAGAGAACAGGCAGAACGCTTCGGTACAGAACTTCGCGACGGGTCCATCACCAAGGTTGATTTCTCTAAAACTCCCTATCGCTTATGGGATGAAGAAGGACGCGAGATAGAAGCCGACACCGTGATTATTGCCACTGGTGCCTCAGCCAAATATTTAGGTCTTGACGACGAACGTAAATACAATGGACAAGGAGTATCTGCGTGTGCCACCTGCGATGGATTCTTCTATCGAAAGAAGACCGTTGCCGTGGTAGGAGGCGGTGATACAGCATGCGAAGATGCACTCTATCTGAGCCAGTTGGCAAAAAAAGTATATCTCATCGTACGCAAACCATATCTCCGTGCTTCAAAAGTGATGCAAGAACGAGTGATGAATACCGACAATATCGAAATCCTGTTTGAGCACAATACCCTTGGACTTTTCGGAGAAAACGGTGTAGAAGGCGCACACCTCGTCAAGCGCAAGGGAGAAAATGATGAACAAACAGTTGATATTGCCATAGACGGTTTCTTCCTCGCCATTGGCCACAAGCCTAACACAGAACTCTTCGCCCCATGGCTTGATACAGACGAAGTGGGCTATCTGAAGAAAACCGATGGTACTCCACGTACCAAGCTCCCAGGAATCTTCGTTGCCGGTGACTGTGCAGACCCCACCTACCGACAGGCTATAACAGCCGCAGGAACCGGTTGTCAAGCAGCCATAGAGGCCGAACGCTACCTGTTAGCCAAAGAAGGTTAAGCCCAGAGCCAGCATTTAACAAATAAATAGTATGAATAAGAAAAGGCTCGCTTCACAGCGAGCCTTTTCACGTTTAAAACTAAATTAATCAACCATAAACCTTAACCATTAAAAATCATATTGGGTTTTGCATTAGAAACCTCTTGTTCCTATATAATGCAAAATTAACTCACAACTAGTTTTGTTTTCTGATGCAAATGTATTACAATTATTTCATACTCGCGTTCATATTTTATTATTTATAGTTTAAAATGCGTGATTTTAACGTTTAATACACCAAATTTATCGCAAATCAAACTAAAATACGCATTTTTGACGATTTTTATGGTAAAATATGAATGTATTTCAAACTTATTTTCGTATCTTCGCAACCGAAAATACAGTTATAGACATGACAAACTTGACCATCATTCTGTTGATTATAGCCACAGGATTGTTGATAGGAGGCCATTTTTGGTTATCAAGAAGGCTTTCTCTCCATCTAAGAAGCAAAAATAAGATGCTGTTGGAGTGTACCATCTCCAACCTAACTAATAATCTGTCAACCCCAATGACCATTATCAGTAGCACTATCGAACAGCTACGAGGCAATCATCCTGAACTGCAAGACGAGTTAAACATGATCGACCTTAACATCCAACGATCATTGCGTCTTCTGCAACAAATGGACGAGGCCACACTAATCTATACGGGTAAGATGAATCTACATGTACAGCAATGCGATGTAATGCGATCCATCAGAGATACCGCACTATGCATAGCGCCGTTAATGAACAAGAAAGGCCTCAACCTTGACATCAGTTGTAAACCAGACACGATGGTTGGTTGGGCAGATACTGACAAAATAGATAAAATCATCTTTAATCTGTTGCAGAACACCACAAAATATACAGGTACCGACGGTACCGTAACTTTAGATGTGAGTACAAATTCTGACTACGACCACCTATATATACGTATTAGCGACAATGGCGTAAGCATCATCCCCGAAGAAGTAGAGAAAATATTCAATGCTCCATCTATCTCCAGTTTTCAGGAGTCCATGATTACCGGAACCTACCCCAACCTATCACTCGTCAACGATATGGTGAGACTACATGGTGGCAACATCCACTACAAAACTCTTCAAGGTCAGGGAACTACCGTCACCATCGAGTTGCCCATAGGAAAAGAGGCCTTCACCGACGCACAAACCAATCATCAACAAAAGTCATCAGAGAGTTTTATCCGTACCTATGCCAACAATCTGCTGCCTTTGCTGACCCCGATAAAAAAATCCGAGAAATCAGCAGATGGCAGCAAAAGCATCAACATCATCCTTGCAGACGATAATCCTGAGATGCTTAATCTGATGGCACATGCCTTAAGTCCATACTACAACATACTCACAGCGAGCAATGGTGCCGATGCGCTCCGACTGGTAAAAGAAGGAAATATCCAACTTGTAGTGGCAGAAACCAATCTGCCTAAAATTGATGGTATTAGTCTGACAACTGTTTTTCGCCAAAATTATTCCAAGAATCAATTGCCAATTATTACGCTGACGGGCAATGCCGACACCAATGACAGCGAACTATCCCTGCAAGAAGGCGCAGACATCTGTTTGCAGAAACCATTCCGCATGACCGATCTGCTGCTTCATATCAATAACACGCTATTAAGCCGTCAATACCAGCAAAAGATAAATATTGATGCCACCCATCAAGACGAACATATTGAGGAAATCACTTCATCAGACAGCCCAATAGACAATGAGTTTGTAAACCGTGTCACCGAACTTGTCAAAGCCAACTTATCTGATTCTGACTACGATCGCGACAGGCTTGCTTCTGACATTGGAGCCAGCAGTTCCACCTTATATAATAAGTTGCGAGCAGCCACAGGAAAGAATGTTTCGACCTTTATCCGTGACATGCGCATCAAGACAGCCTGCAAGATAGCGCAGTCAGACCCAGACTTGCGTGTCAGCGATATTGCCTATCAAGTGGGATTCAAAGATCCGAAATACTTCGCCACCACCTTTAAGCGGGTAATGGGCATGCAACCATCGGAGTATTTTGAGAAACTAAGAAATCAATAATGCAAACTCTCATGTGAGAACCGGTCATCATATTTAATTTCGGTTTATTCAGACCGAAGGATGATTCAATATTTGTATTGCATCATCGATTCACTTACTCGTCGGCCGAAGAGCCAGCAGACCGACAAAGGTGAATAAACCATTAAGCATCAGCAGTTCATAACCGAATCGATAGCCCGTATAATATCCCACAATAGCGTCAAGTCCCCAACAGAACAAAGGAGAAGCCAAGCATACATAGGGTACCCATCGGTCATTGGTCTGCCTATGGGTCAACAGCCCGAACGCAAAGAGTCCAAGCAACGGCCCGTAGGTATAACCACAGAGCACATAGATGGCATCAATGACGCTGGTGGAATTCACCAAACGAAAAAGCAAAACAAAGACCACAAAAATCACAGCAATAATCAAATGTGATCTTTTGCGTAGGTTTTCATCGTATGGTTTCCCACAGATATCAACACAGAAACTTGTTGTCATAGCTGTCAAAGCCGAATCGGCACTTGAAAATGAGGCAGCCAAGATACCTAAAATAAAGAGCACAACCACCGCAGGTCCCAACAGCCCAGATGCAGCAAAAGTTGGTAACAGTTGGTCACCCATCTCTGGAATTGCAATACCACGTTGATGAGCAAGCATAACGAGCAAAGCACCAAGCGAAAGGAACAACAGGTTGGCAGGTAGAAAAGCCACACCATACGTCGTCATATCTTTCTGTGCATCACGCAATGAACTACAAGTAAGATTTTTCTGCATCATATCCTGATCAAGTCCCGTCATGACAATGACGATGAACACACCACTGAAGAATTGTTTCCAGAAATTCTGCTTCGACATCCAGTCATCAAACACAAAGATGCGCGACATTTCGCTATCTGCTATGGCCGATACAGCATCACCAACCCCCATTTCCAATTGTTTGGTAACCATAATAAGCATCAGTATCAACGCTCCAAAGAGACAGGCAGTCTGCAGCGAATCAGTCCATACCAGTGTGCGTATGCCACCTTTTCTGGTGTAGAGCCATATCAGAGCCACCATTACTAACGCCGTAAATGTAAAAAGCCATCCCTCACCTATCTGTCGCATTCCATCAGGCATCTGCATCATGATACATTGCTGCAAAATCCAGCACACCACATAAAAACGCACCGCTGCCCCTGTCATTTTCGACAAGAGGAAAAACGATGCCCCTGTGCGATAAGCCCTTCGTCCAATACGTTGCCCTAAAAACGAATAAATGGTGGTCAGGTTCAACCTATAATATAAAGGTAGGAGAACAAAAGCTACGATAACATAGCCCAAGATAAACCCCATACATGTTTGCAAATAGGTCATATCAATACGTGTCACCATACCCGGCACACTTACAAAGGTCACACCAGATATCGATGCACCTATCATGCCAAAAGCCACCATATACCATGGCGACTGTCTGTTGCCACGGTAGAACGTATCATTGTCTGCATGTCTTCCCGTCCATCTGCTGATGGCAAACAGCAAGCAAAAATAGCCCAAAACTATCGCTAATATCATCATATCGCACACAAAGGTAGCATTTTTTTAGTTTTTATCCTCTTTTTCTCATTATTTTTCATTACTTTTGTCGTACAAAACACTAAACCATAAGACAATGACAAAACAAAAGAAGTATCTCCTACCGGAGAATGAGATTCCAACACAGTGGTATAACATCATGGCAGACATGCCCAACAAGCCACTGCCTCCCATCCATCCCCAGACCCACAAGCCCTTAACATGGCAGGATTTGGCACATATCTTCCCCGAAGAGTGTAGTAAACAGGAACTGGACATGGAGCATGAGTGGATAGACATTCCCGAAGAAGTGCTCGACAAATACCGTTTTTACCGTTCTACCCCATTGGTACGCGCCTATGAGTTGGAAAAAGCCCTCGGCACTCCTGCCCATATCTATTTCAAGAACGAGAGTGTCAACCCCTTGGGTTCTCATAAAATCAATTCCGCCCTTCCCCAATGCTATTATGCCAAACAAGAAGGCACAACCAATGTGACCACCGAGACTGGTGCCGGCCAGTGGGGTATGGCTCTGAGCTATGCTGCCAAGATATTCGGTCTTGAATGTGCGGTTTATCAGGTAAAGATTACCATGCAGCAGAAGCCCTATCGTTCATCTGTTATGCGTACTTTCGGTGCTGCCGTTACCGGTTCTCCATCCATGTCAACACGTGCGGGTAAGGATATCATCACCAAAGATCCGTTGCATCCCGGTTCACTTGGTACAGCCATTTCAGAAGCAGTAGAGTTGGCAACCACCACTCCCCATTGTAAATATGTATTAGGTTCTGTACTCAACCACGTTGGTCTGCACCAGACTATCATCGGTCTGGAGGCTGAAAAGCAGATGCAGATGGCTGGTGAATATCCCGATACTGTTATTGCTTGCTTTGGCGGCGGTAGCAACTTCGGAGGTATAGCATTCCCCTTCATGCGCCATAACATCAGCGGAGAGCGTCATACCGAGTTTATCGCAGCCGAACCCAATAGCTGTCCTAAGCTGACTCGCGGTAAGTTCCAGTATGACTTCGGCGACGAAGCTGGTTACACACCATTATTACCCATGTTTACGCTCGGCCATCAGTTCAAGCCCAGCAATATCCATGCAGGCGGTCTCCGCTACCATGGTGCCGGCATGATTGTGTCACAGCTCATCAAGGACAAGATGATGCATGGTGTGGATATTCCCCAATTGGAATCATTCGAATCCGGAATGCTCTTCGCCCGCACCGAGGGCATCATCCCTGCCCCTGAGAGTTGCCATGCCATCGCAGCCACTATTCGCGAAGCCAAGAAGTGCAAGGAAACCGGTGAGCAAAAAGTCATCCTGTTCTGCCTCTCTGGCCACGGTCTCATCGACATGCCAAGCTATGAGCAGTTTATCAGCGGCGATCTGCAGAACTACACCGTTTCTGACGAAGAAATCGAAAGAAACGTCAGCGAGCTGGAGCCCATCATCAAGGAATAACAATCAGTCCCTCCATTCCTCCATGCCAAGTATGGAGGAATGGAGATACATTTCGGAGAGCAACGCCCAAGAAAATCCATGCCGACTCTCCAACATAGCTAATAACAAAGAAGCCGGTTCGATGAGGAACCGGCTTCTTGGTATATATAATATAGGTATTATCCTATACCAATCAGTTTTTTCAGTTCACCCTCTTTATAGAGGATATAGGCTGTTGTTCCGATAAACACGAGGAAGAGGAACATCAGTACCATTTTGGAACGAACAGGACCAGCCTTCTTCACAGGAACCGTAGCACTCTGCAGGGTTGTAAAGGCAGGAGTATCCTCTTGCACTTTGGCCTCAGCCATCTGCATCTGTTGAGCCAGTGTGTTATATGCATTAAACTGCAGTTGCATCTCGTTTTCAAGATCGGTCTGTTTGCTACGTACACTCTCAAGAATCAAATCCTGGTTGGCATCCGAGAACGAAGCATAGTTCTGTCGTGCGCGAGTATAGCGTTCCTTAGCCTCTTTATAGAGTTTTTGTGTATAAGCCAAATCATGACGCGCTTTCTTGGTACGATACTCTGTGATAAAGTCTTGCAGACGCACTTTCACCGAATCAGCCATGGTGGCAGCAATAAGCGGATCCTGGTCAGTTACATTGATAGTGATGACCATTGTTTTCTTATCTACATCACACACAACCTTCTTATCTATCACCTGCGCAATTGCAGTCTGTGTCTTGGTCAGGCGGAACGGATCCACCTTAAGATTCTTCTCTTTATCTTTACTGCCGAAGATACTCATCAGCCCCTTGACAGCTCCCGACCACCATGGTGTTTTCTGTTCGTTGAGCAGATAGTCGTAGTAGGTCATCACCTTCTTATCTTCTTCACGCTTCACCTTTACAGGAAAGAGGCTGGTTTTGAAATCAACCGAGTTCATCAAGTCAGGATAGAGCGTAGGAAAGAGTGCCTCTGTAGCTGCACGACCTCCGAGATTGACGCCAAACTGACTTGCCAGAGCGCTAAGCGAACTGGTACTACTCTTCGACGACAGTTCTGGTGACAGTTTCACCTGTACATTATAATAGTTGGGCAGTCCCAAGGCATAGATACAAGCCAGAACGAAAGCCACAGGCAGCACAACGACATAGAGATGTTTGCGACGCTTGACAGCAGCCCACAAGGCAGCATAGTCGATGGAGCTTTCTTCCTCCACCTGATTCATCTTGTTATTCTCATCCATAGTCATACCTTTCATTATTTAGTGATAGAGACGATAGAGGCAATCACAGCTGCCAAACTTGCTAAGCTGGTTCCTGCAGAAAGCATTTGTGCGAAGTTCAATCCTTCACGCTTACGTTTGCTTGGCACTACGATTTCACAGCCTGGCTCTATTTTTGCACCATGTCCAACCTGTGCCACAGTTCCGTTGGTATAAACGACAAAGGTCTTATGCTTCTTGGCACGCAGTCCGAAGCCACCTGCCTTGTTAACATACCACTTATAACCTTTGTCACCCACAAATGAAACAGTATTGGGGAACATCACGTCACCCGACACTTTGACCGTAGCATTATACTCTGGTACTGTGATCACGTCGCCTTCACGCAAAATGATGTCGTATTCACCACCTTTATCAGCCATGGCCTTATCGAGTTCAATACCCACTACGTAGGTATTCTCCAAATCCAAGTTTTCCATAGCAACTGAGTCGCGCTCACTCATATTTCTTTTGAGTGCAGTCAACACATCTTTAGTGCGTTCCTTTTCCTCTTGCGTTTTCACACGTACCAGTCGTGCACCACGCATATAGGCATTCTCGGTCACACCTCCAGCCATTGCCAGGACATCACTCAGTCGCATGTTTTTCATGTTCATCGTCTGCACGCCAGGGAAGTTCACCTCGCCCTTGATAGTAACGTTCTGTGGTGTCACATAACCAGGACTACGGCGCACGTGTACCACATCATAGGGTTGCAATACAAATCCCTTATTACCATCGACCACGAATCCGTCTTTCAGGGCAAACGAGAATGTCTGTGCAATCTCTCGTGTGGTTGTGGTGGCCTTGGGGTCACGAATACGACGCGACACATCAACCTTTGCAGTACTTGCAGCGTCTGTCAGACCACCTGCTTGCATGATGAGGTCCTCTACCGAGGTATTGTCGGCATATTCGTAAGTTCCTGGTGACATCACCTCACCAGTAATCGTATAAGTACGCTCTGAACGCAGTTCTGCCTGTGTTGGAATAAAGAGCACGTCTTCATTCTTCAATGGAATATCGGGCACGGTACCAGCCAGGATACCTTGTACATCAACCGAGACCACTTCAAGACTGCGGTCAGCCTTCATGCGATGCAATACAGCGTGAGCAGTAAAGGCATCTTCGGTAACACCTTCTGCACGCTCTATCAGTCCTCTCACAGAAGTAACCTCACCACCCAACCGATACTGTCCGGGGCGGAATATGGCACCTTTCACCTCAACCATATTCTCATAGCGGTTGAGCATACCATCTACGGTTACTGCATCGCCGTCATCAACTTTGAATGATGACATATCAAACTCATCGACATTAAATACCGAATAGCGTTCACCGGTCTGACGCACCAGTCTGACAGCCTTCTTATAGGCATCTCCGGTAAATCCTCCAGCATATTTCAACAAAGTTGCCACGCTCTCGTTCTTACGCATTTCGTAGAACATCGGGCGCTTCACATTACCCGTGACACCAACCAAACAATCGTAAGGTCCTACCTGTACCACATCACCGTCCTGCAGACGAACATTACCCGCCAATCTGCCGTTGAGAATATATTCATAGATATCCACCACGGTAATCAGTTTTCCATTACGATAGACCTTCACATTACGTAGTGTACCGATATCGTTGATACCGCCAGCTCTGTAGAGGGCATGGAAAACAGTAGAGAAAGCGCTGAGGGTATAGGTACCCGGTGTCCTCACCTCACCCATCACATTGATCATGATGGTGCGTGTTTGTCCCACAGAGAGCTTCACCTTACTGCTGGCATAGCGTGATCCGAGTGTAGAACGTATTTTTCCGTTGGCAGCAGCCACCGTCATTCCGCTCACATAAATCGGTCCGTATCCAGGAACCGTCACCGTACCCTCTGGCGATATGGTCAGTTGGTGTGTATTCTGCGAAGCGCCATAAACATCGATGACCACTTGGTCACCAGGACCGAGCACATAGGTCTGCGGTGTGGCGATATTCATATTGGGTTCGAATGAAAGGGCGCGTTGGTTGAAGATGTCACGTCCAAACACTTTCTTGCCATTAGTCTCGGCAGAATGTCCTTGGGTAGCCATTACTTCCTGCTCTGCCAACTGATGGTCTTCACTGGCATCGTTAGCATTCTCAGAAGCTGTATTAACCTTGCCGTTCTCCAGTTCCTGCTGTTGCGATGCACTATGCCGCATGCGGTTGCTTGCATCACCGACAGCAGCATCAGCCGCAGCACTCATATTGTGGCTTCTGATCTGTTTATCATACTGGTTGCGCACACGTCTGATCTGATCGATCTTCACTCCACGTTGCATCAACTTGGTGACAATCTGCGACTGTGATGTTCCGGCTTTCGCCTCCCTTGCCACAAACTGCATCACTTGCGTGTCGGTCATTCCGCTCTGTGCGGCAACCGTCAACGAAGACAGCATCATGAGCGCAACCACCATATTGCGCTTCAAGCCTGCCATTGTTTTCATGATCGTTACTTGAAAATTCATATTTATCTGATTACTTTTTATTCCTCTTGTTTGAGTCAGCGCAACTATGCTTTTTCCTAAAGGAAAAGCAAAATGCGATGCAAAATTAGCAAAAAAGACTTAAACTACAAAGCGAAACGCACTTTATTTTCATTTACATTGCAGGTTACTTCTCCAGTTGCCTTTTTTTTATTACTTTTGCATTGTTTTCGGCTTCACGAAGCCTACAATCCCTGAAAGTAATGACAACACTGAAGATAGAAGACCTCATCGAACTCCTTTCCGTTGCTCCACAAGTGGGGGCTACGGCAAAAAGTCTGTCTGACAAGAAAATCAAAACCTTGTTTTTAGAAGGACTGACTGGCTCTGCCGCACCAGTACTGTTTGCCACTATGGCGCAGAAGAATCTGTTGCCCAATGCGCTATTTATACTCAACGACGAGGAAGAGGCAGGCTATTTCTATCACGACTTGACACAGATGTTGGGCAACGAACAGGTATTGTTTTTCCCTTCCTCATATCGCCGTGCCATCAAATACGCACAGCGAGACGCTGCCAACGAGATTCTCCGCACCGAGGTATTGAGCCGTTGCATGATGAAAGACGGGCGTTACCTCATCGTCAGCTATCCTGAGGCATTGGCAGAACTGGTCATTTCACGTCGTCAGATGGACGAGCGAACCTTATCCTTAGATCATGGACAGAATATTGACACTTCCATCATCGTAACACAACTGCGTGAGTTTGGGTTTCAT
This sequence comes from Prevotella sp. P4-98, assembly GCF_002251405.1. Lineage (NCBI taxonomy): Bacteria > Pseudomonadati > Bacteroidota > Bacteroidia > Bacteroidales > Prevotellaceae > Prevotella > Prevotella sp. P4-98. Next base: position 31,541 of record NZ_NPJC01000069.1, read on the forward strand.
GAGGTAGATTATGTCTATGAGCCAGGCCAGTTTGCCCTACGCGGTTCTATCCTCGATGTCTATAGCTTCAGTTGCGAATATCCATTCCGCATCGACTTTTTCGGTGACGACATCGACTCTATCCGCACTTTCGATGTGACCGATCAGTTGTCGCGCGACCGTCGTGACCGCATACAGATTGTTCCCGAACTATCTGTTACATCAGAGGAACGCGTACCTTTCTTTTCGTTTCTGTCAAAAGAGACTTTGCTCGTGACAAAAGACTTACTCTTTGTTCACGATTCCATCGACCGCACATACCGTGAAGGATTCTCGTCGCAAGCTCTTACCGAGCGTATGGAAGGACAGACCGAAATGGAGCAACAAGAGACGATGCAGCAGATGAGAAAGGAGACTCAGCTCATCAGCGGCTCTCAATTCACCGAAGCCATCAGCGGTTTGCGTCGCATAGAAATCGGTGCACATGCCACAGGTGTGCCTCAGGCGACCCTGCGTTTCAACACACTCCAGCAACCGCTGTTTCATAAGAATTTCGATCTGCTGCGTCAAAGTTTCACCGATTATCTGTCAAAAGGTTATCGCATCTATGTTCTGGCAGACAGCGTGAAGCAGTTGCAACGACTGAAAGACATTTTTTCTGCCGATGAGGCAAAACAGGCCCTACACTTCACCCCTGTAGAAAAAACCATCCACGAGGGATTTATCGACCACGACCTGCGACTCTGCATCTTCACCGACCACCAGATATTCGACCGTTTCCATAAATACAGTCTGCGTTCCGACAAGGCCCGCAGCGGCAAAGTCTCGCTCACGTTGAAAGAGATTCAACAGTTTGAAGTAGGCGATTTCGTGGTCCATGTAGATCATGGCATCGGCAAATTCGGTGGTTTGGTACGCATGCCACAAGGCAACGGCTACCAAGAGATGATTAAGATAATCTACAACGGCGGCGGGGCTATCTATGTCTCCATCCACTCACTCTATAAGGTCAGCAAATACAAAGCACAGGACAACGGTGAACCGCCACGCCTCTCGCAATTAGGCACAGGACAGTGGGAACGACTGAAAGAGCGCACCAAAAATAAGTTGAAGGATATTGCCCGCGACCTCATCCGTCTCTATGCCCGCCGACGACGCGAGCAGGGATTTGCCTTCAGCGCCGACTGTTTCATGCAACACGAACTCGAAGCGTCGTTTCTCTACGAAGATACGCCCGACCAGTTGAAAGCCACCAACGACATCAAGGCCGATATGGAAAAAGCACGTCCTATGGACCGTTTGGTATGTGGCGACGTGGGATTCGGTAAGACCGAGGTGGCGGTGCGTGCTGCATTCAAGGCAGCCTGCGACTCCAAGCAGGTGGCTGTACTCGTGCCTACCACCGTACTGGCTTACCAACATTTCCAGACCTTCCAAGGCCGTCTGAAGGATCTGCCAGTCCGTGTGGATTATCTGTCGCGTGCCCGTTCCGCCAAACAGACCAAGGCAATACTGAAAGATTTGGAGGAAGGCAAGATAGACATTATCATCGGCACCCACAAACTCATCGGCAAGACGGTGAAGTTTCATGACCTTGGACTCCTTATTATTGATGAAGAACAGAAATTCGGAGTATCCACCAAGGAGAAATTGCGCCAGTTGAAAACCAATATCGACACGTTGACCATGACAGCAACACCCATTCCGCGCACACTGCAGTTCTCCCTTTTGGGTGCCCGCGACCTGAGCATCATCCAGACCCCGCCACCCAATCGCTATCCCATCCATACCGAGATACATACCTTCGGACCGGAAATCATTGCCGATGCCATCAATTTCGAGATGTCGCGCAACGGTCAGGTGTATTTTGTCAATCCGCGCATCAACGACCTACAGCGCATTGCCGACCTCATCCACACCTATATTCCTGATGCACGTGTGGTGATTGGTCACGGCAGGATGAAGCCCGACGAACTGGAACAAGCCATCTTCGATTTTGCCAACTACGACTACGATGTGCTCCTCTCAACCACCATTGTTGAAAACGGCATCGATATTCCCAATGCCAATACCATCATCGTCAATGGTGCCAACCACTTCGGCTTGTCAGACCTCCATCAGATGCGAGGCCGTGTAGGACGCGGCAATCGCAAGGCGTTCTGCTATCTGCTTGCACCTCCCCTTGCCGACCTTCCTCAGGAGAGTCGCCGCCGATTAGAGGCATTGGAGAATTTCAGCGACCTTGGCAGCGGCATACAGATTGCCATGCAAGACCTTGACATCCGAGGTGCCGGCAACCTGCTGGGCGCCGAACAAAGCGGATTCATTGCCGATCTGGGTTATGAGACCTATCAGAAGATTCTGACCCAAGCCATGACAGAACTGAAAAACGAGGAGCCCACCTTTGCCGAAGTCGCAGACGCAGAAGCCTCTACACCCATCAATACCGACGGACCGTACGTTTCCGACTGCACCCTGGAGAGCGACCTCGAACTCTATTTCCCCGACCAGTATGTGCCATCCGACAGCGAGCGCATGCTGCTCTATCGCGAACTGGACAATCTCCAGACCGACGAGCAACTCGAAGCCTACCGTCGTCGAATGGAAGATCGCTTTGGTCCTGTACCGCCTGCTGCTCAGGAACTGATGCATGTGGTGACTTTGCGTCGTTACGCCTGCCTGTTGGGTTGCGAGAAAATCATTCTCAAGCAAGGACGTATGTCTATGTATCTCGTCTCCAAAGCCGACAGTCCCTACTATCAAAGCGAAGCGTTCGGGCGTGTTATAGACTTTGCGGTGGGCAATCCACGTCGCTGCCAACTGCGCGATGTCAACGGCAAGCGTTCATTGCTGATATCCAATGTTCCCTCTGTAGCAGAAGCGATTCAGCTACTTAGGCCTCTGACTCAACAGTAGCCGCCTGTTTTACTCCAATCGGGCATTGGCATTTACTCCCTCCTTCGTAAGGCATAGCGCGCTGTCGTACGCAACGTTGCAAGTTTCGAATCATACTATTGCTTCCCTGTGTGTTCGGGTTGTCAACGGGATTTGTTCGGGTTTTGCTGTTTCATGATGTGATATTTTTTCGGTTACATTTCATGGCACCTTTTCTAGCCATGGCAGAGTTTAAGTGAACTTAACTTCGTTGACTTTCCTCACGTTCGGAAAACTTCAAGCGAGCTTGATTTTTCGCTCACTTAAACGGAAAGTTAACTCTGCTCATCTGGCTTATCGAAAACGTTCTACACATTCCCACATCGTGGTATTCTCCTGTTCTGTTCCTTGTTTCTCCCAACTTTGTCCCATCATTGTCCGCTAAATATTGGGACTTAGTGTGGAGTCACTTGTGACTTACTGAGGAGTTGACCATGTCTGTGCGCGGACGGAATGTTTTGTGCGAAAGTGATTCTCTCTTGAACCACGGTGCAAAGATACAACATTCGGTTTTGCCCATCATACGTTTCTATACGTTTCCTGCGATTCGAGGACATTTTTATTATGAAATGTTTGCATGCCCATGAATAACCTTGCTTCACAAGGCAGAAACCAGTTTATATGGCCTTGACACCAAGGAGATGGAAATCCGTAGATTATGCATTCTCTCCAAAATCCTAATGAGCGATTGGGTGTAATAGGCGTTTGAAAGTCGTAGTAGATGGTTTCAGTTGTAGTTGAAAAAACGCCATTTTTTGCAGTCTGGCAGGGTCGTAAAAAAGTGTCCAGTATGTCCCAAAATCCATTTCAAGGGCATCCAGAACGCATGAATGAGTGCGTTTTCTGTGTTTTGCATGGAAGGTGGAAATCATCGGAACAAGGGGGACGAACTCGATTTTTGATGCTTTCAAGAGCGAAAACGCCCAAAAAGTCTGGCTTCTATCAAGGGTTTGCGGCTCTGGAATGTTTGTTTTCCTGATGTTACATGAATTTCATATGCTGGACAGAAGTGTGCAAGTTGTTGAGAATAAGCCTTTTAGCTGAATGCCCTTTATGAACAAGCGTTTCAGTTTCAGTTGTTTCAGTTGTTTTTTGAGGGGTACCTATTTCACTCCCTATATATATATTATTGATTATTAGTTAGTTATAAGTCTTAAAAAGGGGGTTTGAAATTTAACTGACCCTCTGAAACACAACTGAAACTGAAACAACTGAAACGCTTGGCTAAAATTCACGCTTCTTTTCCGAGGCTTTTGAATGCTTTTCGTTCCCACCAATAAAAGGTCACACGGATCCACGGAACACACCGAGTTTACAGTACAAAGTTACGTAGTATAACTCCCTCATACAAGCAGAGACGGGCTGAAAGCCCAATGGTTTCCTTAGCCCAGGGTAACACCCTGCGGACACGGTTACAAACAAAACAGTACGTCCTGAAAGGACAAAAGTAAAACCATCATACAAAGATTCCATAAGAAAGTTGGTCGTTAACTTCCACTCTACATACCATTAGTCTGATGTTCATCCCCAGTTTTATGTGAAAAACACCCTTCAATTTACTTGTTTACCTTCCAAATACACTCGCGATATCACTATTTCGCATCATTTCCTCGTTCGCCAAGGAAAGGGAAATTCATCGAAACAAGGGAGTCGAGCTCGATTTCTGAGGATTTCATGAATAAAATAGCCCAAAAATGGTGGTTTTTAACAGGATTTTGCAGCTTTGAATACTCTATTGACTTGATGTTATGCACATTAATATTCAACAACTCTTCATGATCTGTTTCGCGAAAATCGTCCACATAACATTCCACATGAGGCAGATACTCTTTTCCATCTTCATCTCTTGCTACAAATATGCCCAACTGCGCCACCAAGGTTTTAACCAATGTGACCCATTCCAAGCGAGGATCACCTTCTGCTATTCCGCGCGGAGCTTCTTTCCGCATAAAATTATGTGTTTCTTTTTGTATTCTGCTCGCTTAATCGTACCTTTGACCTGTCGGCCCAAGGTACTTTCACTCGGAAGTGCAAAGAAAAACAAGTTTTTCTTTTGCATTTCGCTCGCTTAATCGTACCTTTGACCTGTCGCTCCAAGGTACTTTCACTCGGGAGTGCAAAAGAAAAAACGATTTTTCTTTTGTACTTCGCTCGCTTAATCGTACCTTTGTAGCATAAAACATAAAAGTATGAATCAAAGCGACAGTATAGTAATTATTCCTACTTACAACGAGAAGGAGAATATCGAGAAGATTATCCGTGCGGTCTTTGCACTGGAGAAGTGTTTCCATATCCTAATCATCGATGACGGTTCGCCTGATGGTACTGCTGCCATCGTCCACCATCTGATGGATACAGAGTTTGCCGACAGACTATTTATTGTTGAGCGCAGTGGCAAACTGGGATTGGGAACTGCCTATATCACCGGTTTCAAATGGGCATTGGAACGTGCCTATGAATATGTGTTTGAAATGGATGCTGACTTCAGTCACGATCCTAACGACCTGCCTCGCCTCTATGCAGCATGTGCCGATGAAGGATACGATGTGGCTATCGGCAGTCGTTACGTCAGCGGTGTCAACGTGGTCAACTGGCCCATCGGTCGTGTGCTGATGAGTTATTTCGCATCGAAATATGTAAGAATAGTAACAGGATTCAGCGTTCACGACACCACAGCAGGTTTCAAATGCTACAAGCGCCGTGTGCTACAGACTATCGAACTGGACAAAATCCGCTTCAAGGGGTATGGTTTCCAGATAGAAATGAAGTTTACCGCCTATAAGATAGGATTCAAAATCAAAGAAGTTCCCGTTATCTTTGTCAACCGTCGTGAAGGTACTTCAAAGATGTCGGGTGGCATCTTCGGCGAGGCTTTCTTCGGTGTGATGCGCCTTCGTTGGGATGGTTGGACACGCAAATATCCTAAGATGCCTCAATAATTCGGAGTAATTCCCAATAATCAATCCTCTATCTGTGGATAACTGCAATAGAGAGGATAGTAAAGGAAATGGTCGGAAACCGCTATTCAAAGGTTTCCGACCATTTCTTGAATTTCTCTACACCTTTCGAACCAAACTTCATGAGCGATGCGATGACGTCATCTACGGTCGATACCCGGTCGGGGTGCGACTTGGAGTAGAACTTGTCTGCATAGCAGATAATCTGTTCTTCGATGGTCTCTGGCACATAATCGGCAGGAGGCAACGGCAGGTGCTGCTCGTTGATTTCCTCAATAGTGAGTCCCGTGCCGGTATGTCGCTCGCAAACTCGCGCATGGTCTGGGTATCCTTCTTCGCGCAACAATTGTCCGCCGATAAGTCCGTGGCGCAGATAAGGTTCAGTACCTTCACAATAGATGGATGGTGCATGACAGCGGAACACCCCTATATCGTGAAGCATAGCTCCCTCCTCCAAAAAGCGCCGGTCAGCACCCAGTTCAGGATGCCGCTGCGCTATCTGCAAAGCGCGTTGCGCCACCTGCCTGCTATGCTTAAGCAACAGACGGCGCAACGCATTGTCTTGCGGATAATACTTATCTATTATCGTCTGATAGTCTATCATTGGTCTCGTTCTATCCAACCGAGGTTGTCGCCACGGCGCACCTTGGCACCCTGTTTGGCAGCCACCTCTACCAGTTTACCGCCAAGGGCAGCAGGAATAGGAACGATTTCGCCCCATGGCGCTTGTATATAACAATAGGTATCACCCTCCTTGTAGCGCTGTCCGACAAACGGTTCGAGACAAGGTTCGCAAGCTCCTTCGCCTGAGAATTCGTAATATACCTGACCTGCCACAGGAGCTGTCAGCGCATCCGCCTTGGCATGTTTGAAAGCAGCCAGTTCTTCTACAGAGAGCTTCGTGCCGAGTTTGGCATCCTTTGCTTTCTGCAAATCGGCAAGGAAATTCTTCTTTGCCATACCGCTCTTATAGATACGATACTGTTCGGGATGCATAGCCAATTCAAAGAGTTCCTCATCGTCCTGACCGCACTCCCAACCATTGTCTTTCATCTCCTTGCGGAATCCATCAAGTGCATTGTCAAGCAATGTATGTGGATCGACATCGGTAAATTCGCGTTTCTGCTTGACAGCGAGTTCTTTCAGTTCGGGTGCGATCTCTCCAGGAATCTTTCCGCTCTTGCCGAGTATCATGCCCCACATGGCATCGTCCATCATCACATAGCGTCCCTTGCCCTGCTCTATCGTCAACAGGTTCATCAAGGCAATATTCTTGGTGTATTGTGAGAATGGTGTCACCAATGGAGGATAACCTACACGTGGCCATACATACTCCACTTCGTTGAAGAGTTTCACCAACATATCGTCCATCGACAGTTCTGCCTCGCCCTTCTTGACACGCAGCTTGTTGATGGCATTGTAGATGCCGCCCAGATCTGCCATCATAGAACCCATCATACCGCCAGGAAGTCCGCAACCGAGCAATAATGACGACATGAGTTTGTTGGCAGGATTGATGAAATATCCCAACCAGTCGTCGATAAACTCCTGAGTGAGCGCACGTGCCTGCATGTAGGCATTCATATTGATTTCGGGCACATCGAAGCCTTCATTCTTCAGCATCGACTGTACCGAGATGATATCGGGATGCACTTTACCCCACGATAGCGGTTCGATGGCCGTATCGATAATATCGGCACCGTTGTTGCACACTTCCAATACAGAAGCCATTGACAGTCCGGGACCGGAATGACCATGATACTGGATGATAATATCGGGGTGGTTGGTCTTGATGAGCTTGGTCAGTTTACCCAACAGGGCAGGCTGTCCTATACCAGCCATATCCTTCAGACAGATTTCCTCGGCACCGGCAGCTATCAGCTCATCGGCAATGGCAGAGTAGTATTCTGCAGTATGAATAGGCGATGTGGTGATGCAGAGTGTTGCCTGCGGTATCATGCCTGCTTCTTTTGCCCACTTAATAGAAGGTATGATGTTTCGGGTATCGTTGAGTCCACAGAAGATGCGGGTAATATCTGTACCTTGTGCCTTCTTCACTTTATACATCAGTTGGCGCACATCATCAGGTACAGGATACATGCGCAACGCATTAAGACCACGGTCGAGCATGTGAGTCTGTATGCCCACTTCGTTGAAAGGTTTACAGAAAGCACGTACGGCCTCGTTAGGGTTTTCGCCAGCCAACAGGTTCACCTGCTCGAAAGCACCGCCGTTGGTTTCCACACGAGCAAAACATCCCATGTCGATGATTACCGGAGCAATACGTGCCAACTGATCTTTGCGGGGTTGAAACTTGCCAGACGACTGCCACATGTCGCGATAGACAAGACTGAATCTGATTTTCTTCTTCATAAGGCTAATAATCTCGTTAGTTATAGTTATTTCGTTGCAAATGTACAAATAAAAACCAATACTTACACCAAAAATCGGAGATATTTTGTACTTTTGCATCGAAAACTAAAAAATACCGATTATGACGAAGACAATACTGACTATCGCCTCAGCCTTACTTCTATTGGCTGCGTGTGGCAAAAAGGAGGCTCCGCAAGCCGAAAAAGCCACTGACAACTATCTGAAACGGCAACCTGGCGACTCAACCCTATATGGTCTGGCATGCGACGGTACTACCGATTCGCTCTTGGTGCTTCTCCCCTACACCGGTGCCGATCCTGACACCTTCGACATCATCAATGCCAGTCAGCAGAAACAGATATTCGGCAAACCGTTTATCGGTGACGAACTGGCTGTGATTCTCAATCCTGAAGACAAGGCAGAGGCGCTGACAGTCATCAACCTCGACGACCTCAAAGGACAATGGGCTTTCATGGTCAAGCCCAAACTGCGCGACTATGACAAGATGTCGCGTCGTCTTCGTCGGCGCATGATGGCAGAGATGCCCGATTCTGTCAAAGAATCATTGCTCGTACCGCGTGAGTATGTGTTGCAGTTTAAGCGTGGATACAGTATGACTACCAGAGGCATGAAACACCAACAGACAACCGACGAGATGAGTGCTGTGGTGTATCCAGAAATCAAGCGATACACGGAGTGGAGACTTTTCAACGGTAAGTTGATTATGGCTTCTGGGACGATGGAAATGCCATCGGGCACTAAAGGTACAAAGCAGAAGATTGACCGTGACACCTGTCGCATCGTAGAACTCACCAAAGACACACTTGTGTTGCGCTTCAGCGATGGCGACTGGAGTTTCTATCGCAAGAAAAACAACTAAGTGTTAGCCGTACTATAACATATAAGGTGGAAGAGTACTCTTCCACCTTATTTTTTCTACTGGACCTTTATCCGGTCTTGTCTGCATCACAGTCCGTGCTGCATCATACGGTGCTCTGCCATTTGCTCATATTTTGTGCCAGGCAGTCCGTAATTGGCATAAGGATAGATGCTGATACCTCCACGCGGAGTGAAAATGCCAGTCACCTCGATATACTTCGGCTCCATCAGTTTGATGAGATCCTTCATGATGATATTCACACAGTCTTCATGAAAATCGCCGTGGTTGCGAAAAGAAAAGAGATAGAGTTTCAGACTCTTGCTCTCCACCATCTTTTCTGCTGGAATATACATGATTTTAATCTCTGCGAAGTCAGGCTGTCCTGTGATAGGACAGAGTGAAGTGAACTCAGGACAGTTGAACTGCACCCAATAGTCATTACCCGGATGCTTGTTGACAAAGGTCTCCAGCACCTCTGGCGCATAATCCATGCGATAGTCGGTTTTGCGACCCAAGGCCTGCAAATGGTCTTCTTGTCTTGTTTCCATCAGAATGAAAAGATTTTAAAGATGTTGTAATTGATGTCTTCGTCATAGACATCCTCCTGGTCGTGACGCTTGGTAAATGCCACTACGCGGATGGTTACAGGCAGAACGATAATCTCGTAGAGTGTCTTGATGCACACCTGTGAAATGATGAGCGACGGCATCTCCTCCCAGGGAATCACACCACCAAGAGCGAGCGGGAAGAAGATAATCGAGTCGGCAGACTCGCCAAACACAGTACTGGCAATGGCGCGAAACGAGAATCCCTTACCTTCAGTCATCATTTTCATGCGGCTCATCACATAGGCATTGATAAACGAACCGGCGAGAAATGCCACGAATGATGCGGCAACGATACGCGGGGCCAGTCCGAAGATCTGATGGAATCCCTCGTCGCCATTCCAATAATCGGCACCGGGAATCCAGTCGGCTATTGCTCCAAACATCACAAAGAGGAAGTTCATGGCAAAGCCCAGCCAGATGAGCATACGTGTGCGACGGTATCCCCACACCTCGCATACCACATCGTTGATGATGTAGCTCACGGGGAATACGATAAGACCTGCCGTCACATTGACGAAACCAAATGAGATTTGCTTTGTTTCCAATACGTTTGCCGTAATGAGGCAGACGCAGAACAGTATGCCGAAAAGCATAAACAGCACACTGACTTTTTGATTGTCGTGTTTCATATTCTTGTTTTGTTAAAGGGGGTTGAGCAAGTACCCCTACGTTTTGCGCCTGCAAAGGTACGAATAAGTGAGTGAAAAGCAAAAGAAATCCAAAAATTTCTTTTGGTTTTCCGAACGTGAGTACCTAAGGTTCGTAGAACCAAAGGTACGAATAAGTGAGTGAAAAGCAAAAGAAATCCAAAAATTTCTTTTGGTTTTCCGAACGTGAGTACCTAAGGTTCGTAGGACCAAAGGTACGAATAAGTGAGTGAAAAGCAAAAGGAATCCAAAAAATTCTTTTGGTTTTCCGAACGCAAGTAGATTCATCAATCTGCCCGATTCTACAAAAATCATCAGAATATGTTTGGATGTTTTTATACAATAGTTCGTTAAAATTTGAGATAAAGGCTAAGCAGTTTTACGCTGCCAGCCAAAGAGTTCTTTGATAGTATGACTAATTAACTTTCGGTTCGGTATTCTCCGACACTTGTCAAAAATTAATTTA